>DATEIK010000163.1:0-4121 GCA_035279065.1 Sphingomicrobium sp.
CTGCTACAACGAGGAGGCGGCGATCGCGGCAACCGTGCAGGGATTCCGCGCCGCACTGCCCGGCGCAATCGTCTACGTCTATGACAACAACAGCACGGATGGCACGCGGGAAGCCGCGGCCAAGGCGGGCGCGGTCGTCCGCACCGAGCGGCAGCAGGGCAAGGGCCATGTCGTCCGCCGGATGTTCGCCGACGTCGACGCCGACATCTACGTCATGGCCGACGGCGACTTGACCTACGATCCCAAGGCCGCGCCGGCGATGGTCGACCTGGCTCTCGCCGAGCAGCTCGACATGGTGGTCGGCACGCGGCGTCATGACGCCAAGGACGCCTATCGCGGCGGCCACGTGCTCGGAAACAAGATTTTCACCGGTCTCCTCGCCGGCCTGTTCGGCCGCAGCTTCAGCGACATCTTTTCAGGCTACCGCGTTTTCTCGCGGCGCTTCGTCAAGAGCTTCCCGGTGCTCTCCTCCGGCTTCGAGATCGAAACGGAGATCAGTGTCCACGCGCTCGAGCTCAGGATGCCGGTGGGCGAGGTCGAAACCACCTATCTCGCGCGGCCGGAGGGCTCGCACTCCAAGCTTTCGACCTGGTCGGACGGCTGGCGCATCCTGAAGACTATCGTCACGCTCTACCGGATCGAGCGGCCCGTCCTGTTCTTCGGCGGAATCGCCGCGCTCCTGCTCGCGCTGGCGATCGTCCTGTCGATCCCGCTGATCGTCACTTATGCCCACACCGGGCTGGTGCCGCGCGTCCCGACGGCGATCCTCGTCACCGGGATGACCATCGTCGCGGTGCTGAGCTTCTTCGCCGGGCTGATCCTCGACACCGTGACACGCGGCCGGCGCGAGGTTCGCC
Source organism: Sphingomicrobium sp. (assembly GCA_035279065.1). Classification (GTDB taxonomy): domain Bacteria; phylum Pseudomonadota; class Alphaproteobacteria; order Sphingomonadales; family Sphingomonadaceae; genus Sphingomicrobium. The sequence continues at coordinate 858 of DATEIK010000163.1, forward strand.
GGCTCGCCTATCTCTCGCTCGCCGCGCCGGGAGAAGTGTAGACCTTTTGCATCACTTGGCGAGAATTGTGTCTGCCGGATGACACTTCCGCTTTTTCCGAGTCCTCCGCTTGGCTACAGTTGTTTCCGCCCGCAACCGCGCGGCCCAACAGGGGGAATTTCATGAAGCGGATCGAGACCGTGCTGCGCGCGAGCGTTGCGACTCTGGCAATCGTAGGCGGTGCATCGGCCGCCGAAGCGCAGAGCGTGCTGCCGCCGCCCGACGTCCAGAACGCCCAGGCCGGGCCGTCCAACCAGCCCGACCGCATCGGTGAGATCGTCGTCACCGGATCGCGCATCCGCCGCAATCCGCTCGACCAGGAATCGCCGATCGTCTTCATCGACCAGTCGGACATCCAGAAGACCGGCCTCAATTCGATCAACGACGTGCTTCAGCGGCTCCCCAGCTCGGGCGGCGGCCTCAATGCCGGCAACAATACCTCAGGCAACATCGGCAGCCCGCCGGATGGCAGCGGCGTCGGTGCCGGCGCGGCGGAGATCGACCTCCGCTACCTCGGCTCGCGCCGCGTCCTCGTGCTGGTCGACGGCCTTCGCTACGTGAACGGCGCTTCGGCCTCCGGCGTCCCCGGCGCGACCGACCTCAACTCCATTCCCGCCAGCGCCATCGAGCGCGTCGAAGTGCTGCAGGACGGCGCCTCGGCGATTTACGGCTCGGACGCGATCGCGGGCGTGGTCAACATCATCACCAAGCGCCACCAGAGGGGCTTCGAAGCATCGGCGCAGCTCGGCAAGTATCTCGACGAGGGCGACGGCTTCACCCAGAACTACCAGTTGAGCTGGGGTAATGGCGACAGCGGGCCGCTCCAGGTCGTCATCGGCGGCAATTTCGTGAAGGCCAACGGCGTTCTCGCCGGCGACCGCGCCATCTCGCGCTTCGCCAACCCGTATGCGACCAGCTGCGCCGAGGGCGGCTGCTCGACCTTCGCCGAAACCGGGCGCTTCGTCGTGCTCCAGGACCCGACGGCACCGTTCGTCGGCCTGCCCGCCGACTGCGAGAGCGAGGACGACTGCGTGCTGCCGCCGGGCTACAACCCGTTCCGCAACAACACGCTCAATAAGCCCATTCTGTCGGGCGTTCCGGATTATCCGGGCGATTTCAAGCCGTTCGGCCTTGCCGACCAGTATAATTTCGCGCCGTTCAACTATCTCGAAACGCCCAACAAGCGGATCGGCGTGTTCGGCAACCTCAAGTACGAGCTGGCCGACAACATCAACTTCTCGACGAAGATGATCTACAACCACCGGACGTCAGCCAACCAGGCGGCGCCGCTGCCGCTCGGCATCGGCCCCGACGTCGGCAACGGCAACCTCCTCGACACGATCACGGTGTCGGCGACCAATCCGTTCAATCCCTTCGGCGTCGACCTCGTCCCGGGTGAGAATTACCGGCAGATCCGCCGCCGCCTGACCGAGATCGGCAACCGCCGCTATTTCCAGAAGGTCGACACCTATTACGGCGTCGCGACCCTCGACGGGCGGTTCTCGATGCTCGCCGGCGACTGGTTCTGGGACGTCAACGGCATCTACGGCCGCAACAAGGCGAAGCAGACCTTCCTCGGCAACATCAACGCCGCCAAACTCCAGCAAGCGCTGGGCCCGGTCTCGCAGTGCACCGCGCCCTGCGTGCCGTTCGACTTCTTCGGCACGGTGGGTTCGGTGACCCCGGCGATGCTCGACTGGATCGGCTTCGACGAGCACGATTCGAGCGAGCAGAAGACGTGGGATTTCAGCGGCAACATCTCAGGCAAGCTGTTCGCTCTGCCGGGCGGCGACATGGGCCTTGCCGCGGGTGTCGAATATCGCGACCTCACCGGCCGCTACGACCCCGATCCGGTGATCGCGGCCGGCCTCGGCGCCGACATTCCGTCACAGCCGACCAAGGGCGGCTACCACGTCAAGGAAGCCTATGCCGAGCTTGATGCGCCGCTGCTGAAGGGCCTGCCGTTCGCCGAGCTGGTCGAGCTGACCGGCGCGGTGCGCTTCTCCGACTATTCGACCTCCGGCTCGCACACGACGTTCAAGGCGGGCGCGAACTGGATGCCGGTGCGGGGCCTGAGGTTCCGCGCCAACTGGGCGCAGGGCTTCCGCGCGCCATCGATCGGCGAGCTGTTCGGCTCGCAGTCACGCTTCGACGCGTCGATCGACGACCCGTGCTCGATCCTCAGCGAGCGCGACCGCAACTTCTTGAACGACACGACGGTGCACGCCAACTGCGTGGCCCAGGGCGCGCCCAGTGGGTCCGATACGCAGCCCACCGACCAGCTGTCGGTGATCACCGGCGGCAACCAGGACTTGAAGCCCGAAACCTCGAAGAGCTGGGTGCTCGGCGGCGTGTTCAGCCCCGATTTCATTCCGCGCTTCTCGGTCGAGGCGAACTGGTACGACATCCGGGTCAACGGCGCGATCCAGGCGGCGCCTCCGCAGACCACGCTGCTCGCCTGCGTCTACCAGGCCGAGCCGCTCGCCTGCAGCAACGTCAAGCGCTCGAGCAGCGGCAACGTCACGCAGATCATCGGCACGCTGCAGAACATCGCCGCGATCAAGACGCAGGGGTGGGACCTCAACTTCGCCTACCGCACCGCGCAGGCGCCGTGGGGCCGCCTTGGCTTCACCTGGAACAACACCTTCCTGCACAAGTTCGACGTGATCACCCCGACCGACACCGGAGTGTCGATCGAGCATCGGGTGGGGACCGAGATCGGCAGCCCGGCGGCCGGCTATCCCAAATGGCGCTCGCTCGGCATGATCGACTGGGACGGCAACGGCTTCGGCGCGACTCTGACCGGCCGCTACATGTCGAAGCTCAAGGAGGTGAATGGCGACAATCACATCCTGAAGTCGATCTTCTACACCGATGCCCAGCTGCGCTGGAACCCGAGCTTCTGGATGCTGAACAACTTGGCGCTCGCGGTCGGCGTGAACAATTTGTTCAACGCCCACACGCCGGGCTGCGTCAGCTGCGACATCAACAACCTCGACCAGACGCTCTACAACACCCCGGGCCGCTTCTATTACGCGCGCGTCGGCGTGAAGTTCGGCGGAGGCGGCCGTTCGGCCCCGCCGCCGCCGGCCTATGCGCCGCCGCTGCCGCCGCCGCCGCCTCCGGCCGCGGAACCGGCTCCGGCGCCTGAGGCTGCTCCCCCGCCACCGCCCCCGCCGCCTCCGGTGGAGCGTGGTGAGCGCGGCGAGTAGGCCTCACGCGGCT
>DATEIK010000164.1:0-4887 GCA_035279065.1 Sphingomicrobium sp.
GCTTCCCCGCAGATGCTGGAGTGAAGCGAAGTCGATGAGCCGCCGCCGCCAAATCTACGAAGGCAAGGCGAAGATCCTCTACGAGGGTCCCGAGCCCGGCACCCTGATCCAATATTTCAAGGACGACGCCACGGCCTTCAATGCGCAGAAGCGCGGCACGATCAGCGGCAAGGGCGTCATCAACAACCGCATCTCCGAGCACATCTTCACCTCGCTCCAGACGATTGGCGTCCCGACCCATTTCATCCGCCGTCTCAACATGCGCGAGCAGCTGATCCGCCAGGTCGAGATCATCCCGATCGAGGTCGTGGTGAGGAACGTCGCCGCCGGCTCGCTGTCGAAGCGGCTCGGGATCGAAGAAGGCACTCAGCTGCCGCGGACGATCATCGAATATTATTACAAGGACGACGCGCTCGGCGACCCGATGATCGCCGACGAGCATATCGCCTGCTTCGGCTGGGCAAGCCAGGACGAGATGAACGACATCGCCGACATGGCGATTCGGGTGAACGACTTCCTGTGCGGGATGTTCGCGGCGATCGGCATCCGCCTGATCGATTTCAAGCTCGAATTCGGGCGCATCTGGGACGGCGACTTCGCGCGCACGATCCTCGCCGACGAGATCAGCCCCGACGGCTGCCGCCTGTGGGACCTCAAGACCAACAAGAAGCTCGGCAAGGACCGCTTCCGCCAGGACCTGGGCGAAGTGGAGGAAGCCTATCAGGAGGTCGCGCGGCGGCTGGGCTTGCTTCAGCCCGACGACGATTTCGCGGTGCTCGACCTCGAAAGCCACCGCAAGAAGCGGGGACGCTGATCGTTAGCCTGTCAGGCCGCAACGCGACGAGATATTTGCGGGCTGGCGGGAGGAGGTTGCTTCGCCTAGCCTGATGTGGGGCGGGGAAAGCATGATCCTCAAACGGCTACGCGCGGAGGCATCGCGCCAGAACTGGTTCGGGGTCACAGTGGACCTCGTCATCCTGATTCTTGGCGTGTTCCTGGGCATTCAGGTCAATGATTGGAATAAGGCGCGGCTCGACCGCGCGGACGGCAAGGAATACCGACAGCGCCTCTATTCCGACCTGGAGTCGAACCAGCGCGATCTCGCTTTTCGCATTCACTACGACGGGCAAACGCTCGCCCATGCGCAGGCTGCACTGGCGGCGCTGGATCGGCCGGTCACCGACAATCCGGGCGCCTTCATCATCGATGCCTATGAAGCCAGCAACCACATCCCCCAGGCGATCCGTCACTTCACCTATGACGAGGTCGTCGCTTCCGGGAAGGCGGAGTTTCTCGGCGACCGGATGCTTCGGGAGCGCGTCGCCAACTATCATGTCGGCATGGCGACCATGCAGCGCCTGTTCGACTACACGCCGCCCTATCGCGAAGCGATCCGCTCCGCGCTGCCTTTCGGCGCCCAGGCACAGATCATGCAGGATTGCCCCGAAGTTCTCGCGGCGGACGAATATGGTAGCGTAACGCCCAGGCTGGCTGACGATTGCAAATCGACCATGGACCCACGATCTGCCGAACGGGTCGCCGCGGAGGTGCGGACGATCCCCAACCTCAAGTGGCTACTCAACCGGAATATTGCCGATCTCTACCAGAAGATCGGGAATGCCCGTGAACTGGCGAAGGAAGCCGGGCGGCTAAAAGGTCAGTTACGCAAGGCGCCGTGACATCGCCGCTGCGTCAGCGGCCTGGGTCGCGCCAAATACGTCCCGTCCGCCAGATTTCATCACAATTCCTCACGGGCGTTACCGCGCCGAAGTCCGCGTCCGACGTGAGCGGCGGAATTTTGAGCCCGGCCGCGGTCGATTCAATCATCTCCGCCGACGCGCGGATGAGGTCGAGCTGCGAACGCAGCTGGACAGCCACATCGCGCACGGTTGCCCGATCCGCGGCGGACGGCGATCCGAGCGCAGGATCGAGGAGAGCGAAACGGTCCCACCCCCTGCGTACGTCGCGATACGTATTAACCAGGGTCACCGTTGCTGACGACACCACGGCATAATTGTCGACGCGTTCGTTCCCGAACCGGTCGTGGAATTCCCGATTCATGTCCGGCGAAAAGGGTTCGACGGTATAGCCGATAAAGCGTGGCACCTTGAGCTCGTCCGGATCGACCGGGTCATTCGTGGAGGCCTCACGGGCAACGCGCTCGACCCGGTCTGTCAGGCAGGGAGTAGCGGCGGACCAAAGGCGAGCGACCTGCCGGGCGCGCCCAATTTCATAGCGGACGCGTTTATCTTCTTCGCTGACGGCACGCTGTTCGGAACGGTCGGCCACCCAATTGGCGAGGGCTTGCGCCGTGAGTACGCCCGCGACAACGACCAGGAACTCGAAGAAGAACAGCCTGGCGGTGATCTTGCCGCGGCCGCTTCCCCACCAGTTGCGAGCCGCGTGAAACATCGCCCTCCCGCGGTTACGCATACGAAACTATATCAGCAATCTGAAGGGGCGAAAGCCGCCCATAAGGGGGACCGCGAGAAACGCGGACGCTATGGCTCGATCACTTCGAAGTGTGTCACCTCGGGCTCGAGCTCGAGCAGGAAATCCGGGTCGAAGTCGTAATATTTGGCGCGGGTCAGCTCGTCGCCGGCAAAGCGGCGGATCGCGCGGTGATCGTCCCACAGCGTGAACATCTCGACGTGGACCACGTCGCCGTCTCCCCGATGCAGGCACCAGGCGCCGCGGTTGCCTTCGGTCGAACGATAATCGGCGAGGCCCACGTCCTTCATCAGCTGCAGATATTCCTCGGCCTTGGTGGCCGGAACCCGGCCGTGCCAGCGTCTTCCGATCATCAGCGACGTCCTCTTGCTTGACGTCCCTCTAGCCCGCATCTGCCTTAGCGATGCAGCGCGCCCGTGTCGTCACCTTGAATGCCGCGCTCGGGCCGCTCGATTACCGGGTGCCCGGGGGCATGCGCGTTGAGCCCGGCAGCTTAGTCGTCGCACCGCTGGGCCCCCGCCAGCTGCTCGGTGTGGCATGGGAATCCGAGCGTCTCCCGACCAACGAGGTTCCCGAGAGCCGCTTGCGCCCGCTCGCCGGGGTCCTCGACGTGCGGCCGATCGCCGCACCGCTCAGGCGATTGTGCGAGTGGACCGCGGATTATTATCTCGCGCCGCTCGCGTCGGTGTTGCGAATGGTGCTGCCGTCGTCGGCCGCGCTCGAAGGGCCGCGGCAGCTGACGGAATACCGGCCGACAGGTCTGGTGCCCGATCGCCTGACCCCGCCGCGCGAGAAGGCGCTGGCCGCCATCGAAGGCCGGCAAGGCACGATCCGCGAGCTCGCCGCCCAGGCGCAGGTCAGCGATGGCGTGCTCCGCGGGCTGGTCAACGCCGGCGCGCTCGAAGCAGTCGCGGTGGACGCCGACCGGCCGCTCGCCCGCCCGGACCCCGAACACGCGCCGCCTGATCTCAACGGCGACCAGCGTGACGCGGCCGCCAGCCTCGCCTCCGCGATCGGCAAGGGATTCGATCCCGTCCTGCTCGACGGAGTCACCGGATCGGGCAAGACCGAGGTCTATTTCGAAGCGATCGCGGAGTGCTTGCGCCAAGGCCGGCAGGCGCTGGTGCTTCTCCCGGAAATCGCGCTGACCGAGCCGTTCCTTAGGCGCTTCGAAGCGCGATTCGGCTGCGCGCCTGTCGCCTGGCATTCGGGCCTTCGGTCATCCGAGCGGCGGCGGGCCTGGCGCGGGATCGCCAGCGGCGAGGCCCAGGTGACCGTCGGCGCCCGCTCTGCCCTCTTCCTGCCCTATCCGAACCTTGGCCTGATCGTCGTTGACGAGGCGCACGAGCCGACCTTCAAGCAGGAGGACGGCGTTCAGTATCATGCGCGCGACACCGCAGTGATGCGCGGCAAGTTCGAGAACATTCCGGTGATCCTGTCGACCGCCACGCCGCCGATCGAGAGCAAGCAGATGGTCGAGCTCGGCCGCTATCGCGAGGTCGGCCTCACCGAGCGGTTCGCCGGTGCGTCGCTGCCGGACATTCGCGCGATAGACCTCACGCAGGACCCGCCGCCCCGCGGGCGCTGGCTGGCCCCGCAGCTGGTTCGCGAGATCGAAGCGAACCTGGAGCGCGGCGAGCAGTCTCTGCTGTTCCTCAATCGCCGCGGCTTCGCGCCGCTGACTCTGTGCCGGCACTGCGGCCACCGCTTCCAATGCCCGAATTGCACCGCGTGGATGGTCGAGCATCGGCTGATGCACCGCCTGGCCTGCCACCATTGCGGCCATGTCATGCCGCCGCCCAGGGCCTGCCCCGAATGCGGCGAAGAAGACAGCCTCGTCGCCTGCGGCCCCGGAGTCGAGCGCATCGCCGACGAGGTCGCCGAGCTCTTTCCCGACGCGCGCACGGCCATCGTGACCTCCGACACGATCTGGTCGCCGCAGCGCGCCGCCGACTTCGTCGCCGCGATGGAGGGGGCCGAGATCGATATCGTGGTCGGCACGCAGCTTGTCACAAAGGGCTACCACTTCCCCAACCTGACTTTGGTCGGCGTGGTCGATGCGGACCTCGGGCTTGCCGGCGGTGACCTGCGTGCGGCCGAGCGCAGCTTCCAGCAGATCCAGCAGGTCGCGGGGCGCGCCGGACGCGGCGACAAGCCGGGACGCGTGTTCGTCCAGACGCACGATCCCGACGCGCCCGTCATCGCCGCGCTGGTCAAAGGCGACGCGCCCGGCTTCTACGCCGCCGAGACGGAGGCCCGGCGCGAGGCCGCGATGCCGCCGTTTGGACGCCTCGCTGCGATTATCATATCCGCCGAAGACTCCGCTGAAGCCGAAACTGTCGCGAGGCGCATCGGTCATGCCGCTCCGCAAGTCGATGGCATGGCGGTGTTCGGCCCGGCTCCAGCGCCGCTCGCCATGCTCCGCGGCCGCCACCG
>DATEIK010000165.1:0-3769 GCA_035279065.1 Sphingomicrobium sp.
TGGATGCGGGCGACCAGCTCGTCGCGGTGGAACGGCTTGGTCACATAATCGTCGGCGCCGAAGCCCAGCGCGCGGACCTTCGAATCCATCTCGCCGATGCCCGACAGGATCAGGACCGGCGTCGAGACCTTGGCCGTGCGCAGCTTCTTCAGCACGTCATAGCCGTGCATGTCGGGCAGGTTCAGGTCGAGCAGGATGATGTCGTAATCGTACAGCTTGCCCAGATCGAGGCCTTCCTCGCCCAGGTCGGTCGTGTAGACGTTGAAGCCTTCGCTACCCAGCATCAGCTCGATGCTCTTGGCCGTCGTCGGCTCGTCTTCGATCAGCAGCACGCGCATTGCTGGTTCCCCCGTTCACGGCCTCGGGGACAAGTAAATCCGTTACTCGCCCTTAACGGCCTTGAAGCCCTCATTAACCATTCGAGGTCTGAAGGGAAAAGGTTAATATTTCCTAACGCGCTGATTTTGCTGCCCGGTTGCAATCGAGTCACAAAAGCATCCACAGACTCACTCGTCATTGCGAGCGTAGCGAAGCAATCCAGAGGACGTGCGCTGCAGCTGGATTGCTTCGTCGTTCCACTCCTCGCAATGACGGTTTCGTGGACCTCTCCGACCGCATCCTGTTCATCGACGGCGAGGCGCTCGTGCTCGACAAGCCGGCCGGCCTGCCGGTCGATGAGCCGCGCCGGGGCGGCGATTCGATCGCAACCAGACTGGATGAGCTTCGCTGCGGCTTCGCGCGGCCGCCGACCGCGATGCACCGGCTCGACACCGACACGAGCGGCTGCCTGCTGTTCGCCCGCAATGCCAAGGCCCGCGCCCGTTTCCAGCAGGCATTCGAGACGCGAGCCGTCGAAAAATACTATATTGCCGTCGTCGGGGCCGAGCTTGGGGAGGCCGACGGCGTGATCGACTTGGCCCTCGGCAAGGTCTCGAGCGCGGAAGCGGGGTGGCGGATGGTGCGTGACGATGCGCATGGTCTCGAAGCGACAACGCTGTGGACGCGGCTTGCCATCCATGACGGCGCCACTCTGGTGCAGTTTCAGCCGTTGACCGGACGCACTCACCAAATCCGCGCGCACGCCCGCGAGGCGTTCGTCCGCGGCATCGTCGGCGATCGCGTCTACGGCATTCCCGGAGGGCCGATGCTGCTCCACGCGTCGCGACTGGTCGTGCCGCGCGAGGGCAAGCCGGCGATCGACGTGACGGCGCCGCTGCCAGACACTTTCGGCGAGTGGCGCGATGTCGCCTGAGGACGTGCAAATTCCCGAAGACGCGCTAAGCGAGACCTTCCTCGCGGCGACCGGGCCGGGCGGCCAGAACGTCAACAAGGTCGCGACCGCGGTACAGCTGCGCGTGGATGTCTTTCGTCTCGGGCTGCACCCGGAGGTCTACGCGCGCCTCAAGACGATCGCCGGCAGCCGCCTGACGGGCTCCGGCGAGCTGCTCATCACGGCGCGCCGCTTCCGCACGCAAGAGGCCAACCGCCAGGACGCACGGCGCAGGCTGGCGGAAATGATCGCGGCAGCCCATATCGCCCCGCGCAAGCGCAAGGCGACGCGGCCGAGCAAGGCTGCACGCGCGGGGCGGGTCGAGAAGAAGCGCCAGCGCAGCGCGGTCAAGCAGGCGCGCGGAAGGGTGACGATCGAATGACCTATGACTTCAGGATCGAGGCGGCCGACAAGCCGACGCTCTATCGCGACCTCGCCTCCGCGCTCGAAGGCCTGGTCGCGGGCGAAAGCGACGCGGTCGCCAACATGGCCAATGCCTCGGCGCTGATCTGGGAGACTTTGCCCGACCTCAACTGGGTCGGCTTCTACCGCAACCTCGGCGGCGAGCTGGTGCTGGGCCCGTTCCAGGGACGGCCGGCGTGCATCCGCATCCCGTTCGGCACCGGCGTCTGCGGCGTCGCTGCACAGACTCGCCAGGTCCAGCGGATCGAGGACGTCCACGCGTTCCCCGGCCACATCGCCTGCGACAGCGCTTCGAACAGCGAGATCGTCGTCCCGCTGATCCGCGACGGCGAGCTTCTGGGCGTGCTTGACCTCGACAGCCCGCGCCACGCGCGCTTCGACGCGGAGGACGAGGCGGGGATCGTAAGGCTCGGCGAGATTTTGTCGAAAGTCCTCTAGTACCCCGGCGAAGGCCGGGGCCCAGGCGCCGCTACCGCGCCGTTCTTTATCTCGACTGGACCCCGGCCTTCGCCGGGGTACTATGAGAGCTGCTCAAGCCGCTCGTCGTCCAGGCTTCCCGGAATCAGCATCACCGGGCACGACAGCTTGCCCGCGTCGGCCCCGCAGAAGCTCGACACCAGCGGGCCCGGGTTGCCGGCGGGCGCGGCGCCCAGCACCAGCGCTGCGACCTCCGGCCGTCCAGCGACATAATCGCGCACGGCTTTCACCGGCTCGCCCTGCTGGATGATGATGTTGGCCTCCACTCCGGATTCATCGAGGATCTCGCCGATCGCGGCGCTGACGACACCTTCGATCCGCAGGCGCTGCTCTTCCTCGATCGCCGCCTGGACTCCGCCGAACTGCACGAAGTCCTGCGGCTCAACCACGCCGAGCACTTCGATGCGCCCGCTGGTCTTGGCCGCGCGCCGCGCGGCGAAGCGCAGCGCGACCCGCGCCTCGGCGCTGTCGTCGACCACGACGAGGTAGGTCCTTTTGGCTTCGTTACTCATCCGCACCGACTGCTGCGTTAATCTGGCGTTCAGCGCAAGGCGACGGGAGGTTATTGACCGCGCCTCCCCTTCGGGTCGGCGCTCGCTTCTCGATTGTGGCCCGCACAATCTGCGAACTCGCGGCTTGACCGCAACCGCCGCATTGGCTTTGAGCCGGGCCGAGCCTCTTCAGGACATTTCTCGATGCCCATCGAACTCAAGATGCCCGCGCTGTCCCCGACCATGGAGGAGGGGACGCTCGCCAAATGGCTGGTCAAGGAAGGCGACGAGGTGAAGTCGGGCGACATCCTCGCCGAGATCGAGACCGACAAGGCGACGATGGAGTTCGAGGCGGTCGACGAGGGCAAGATCGCCAAGATCCTGGTGCCCGAGGGCACGGACGGCGTGAAGGTCGGCGCCCCGATCGCCATCATGGCCGGCGAGGGCGAGGCCGTTGACGCGAGCGCGGTACCCAAGGCAGACACGGCCGCTCCGGCCCCGCCGAAGCCGGCGCCCGAGCCGAAGGCCGACGCCACCCCCAAATCTCCGCCGCCCCAAGCCCCTGTCGAAACGCCTGCTGCTCCGCCGCAGACTGCCGCCCCTGCCGCCCCTGCGCGCGCGGAGGGCGATCGCGTGAAGGCTTCGCCGCTCGCGCGCCGCCTGGCGCAGGCGCAGAACATCGACCTGTCGAGCATCCAGGGCAGTGGCCCCGGCGGACGGATCGTTCGCGCCGACGTCGATGCCGCGGCGGGCAAGGCGCCGGCCGCCGCGCCGTCCGCGCAGCCTCAGGCCGCGCCCGCGCTAGGCACGCACCTGGTCATGCCGGGGCCGATCGAACAGGCGATCCCGCACGAAGAGGCCAAGCTCTCCAACATCCGCAAGACCATCGCTCGCCGCCTGACCGAGGCGAAGCAACAGGTCCCCCACATCTATCTGACGGTCGACATCCAACTCGACGCGCTGCTGAAGCTTCGCGGCGAGCTGAATGCGGGCCTCGAGAGCCGCGGCGTCAAGCTCAGCGTCAACGACTTCGTCATCAAGGCCTGCGCGCTGGCCCTGCAGGCGGTGCCGGACTGCAACGCGGTCTGGGCCGGCGACCGGGTGCTGA
>DATEIK010000166.1:0-5994 GCA_035279065.1 Sphingomicrobium sp.
ATATTCGGGCTTCGCGTCGGCCAGCCCCGGCGCGGTCCGCATCGAAAATGCCTGCGTCGCCTGGCTGGCATCGGTCATCGGCTATCCCAAGGATGCCGCCGGTACGCTGACGTCGGGCGGAAGCATCGCCAACCTGACCGCGGTCGTCGCCGCGCGAGAGGCGTGCGACCCCGACGGCGGCGGCGCGGTTTATGTCACGCGCTTCGCCCATTATTGCATCGACAAGGCGCTGCACATCGCGGGGCGCGGGCGCTCGCCCAGGCGCGTCATCGCGACCGACGACAAGTGCCGCATGTCGGTCGAGGCGCTGGAGCGCGCTTTCGAGCAGGACCGCCGGGACGGAGTTCGCTCGTGGCTCGTCGTGGCCTCCGCCGGTACCGTCGATACTGGGGCGATCGATCCGCTGCCGGAGATCGCGGAGCTTTGCGCGCGTTACGGCGCCTGGCTGCACGTCGACGGCGCTTATGGCGGGCTGTTCGCGCTGTGCGACGAGGGCCGCGCCAAGCTTAGCGGGATCGACCGCGCCGACAGTGTCGCGCTCGACCCGCACAAGACCTTGTTCCTGCCCTACGGGACGGGCGCGTGCCTCGTCCGCGACGGCCGGCTGCTCCAGCAGGCGTTCAGCGCGACCGGCGATTATATCCAGCCGCTGGGCGAATCCGAGGTCGGACCGTCGCCCGCGGACCTGTCGCCCGAGCTGACGCGCCATTTCCGCGCGATGCGGCTGTGGCTCCCGCTCCAGGCCGCCGGCGTCGCTGCCTTCCGGGCCGCGCAGGCGGAAAAGCTCGCGCTCGCGCGGCATTTCCACGCGCGCCTGTCGGAGATAGACGGCTTCGACCCCGGCCCGCCGCCGGACCTCTCGGTCGTCGCCTTCCGCTACCTGCCCCGGTCTGGCGACGTCGACGAGTTCAACGAGCGGCTGATGCGCCACATCCAGCAGGAGGGCCGGGTGATGATGAGCGGGACGCGGATCGACGGCAGCTATCGCCTCAGGTGCGCGATCCTCTGCTTCCGCACCCATCTCGAGCATGTCGAGGAAGCGGTCGATGCGGTCGTCCGCGGCGTGGCGGCGCTTGGTGGCTGAGGTCGTCGCGGAGACCGAACGGCTGATCCTCCGCCAGTGGCGGGATTCGGATCGCACGGAATATCTGGCGACCTGCAACACCGACGCGGTGACCGCCCACCTCGGCGGACCCGCGACCGTCGAGGAGATGGATTCGGCCTTCGCGCGAATCCGCAAGAGCCAGGAAGACAATGGTTTCGGCTTCTGGGCCATCGAGCGCAAATCGGACCACACCTTTCTCGGTTATTGCGGTTTCAAGGTCGTCCGCGACGAGGGAGCGCCCATCGAAGGCGAGGTGGAGATCGGCTGGCGCCTGCGCGAAGACGCCTGGGGACAGGGTTATGCCCAGGAGGCGGCCCTCGCCTGCCTCGACTGGGCTTGGTCGAACCTCGATCTCGACCGCATCGTCTCAATCACTGTGCCCGCCAACCGGCCGAGCTGGAGAGTCATGGAGCGGATCGGCATGACCCGCCGCCCGGATCTCGATTTCGCGCACCCGAGTTTCACTCCCGGCCATCCGCTGAGCGCGCACATCACCTACGTCGCGGAGCGGCCGGCCTAGACTCCGAGCCGCTGCTGGATCGCCTTGATCCGCGCGGCCTGGGCGCGATCGAGCTCGCCCACGGCCGCCGAGGCGTCCTGGATCGCCGCGAGATCGTTGGGCGCGAGCCCGCCCTGCGACTGGAGCGCATTGGCGCCGATCGTATCGATCTCGGCCAGTGCCAGCGCGACGGGGCGGCGCGCGGCGACCGCCGCCGACAGCGCTTCCTGCGCCACCGTCCAGCCCTCGCTTTGCGGCGCTCCGGCGAACGCGGCCAGGCGCTCGGCCTCGGATACTGCTGCGTCGAACGCGCCGCTCGCCCCCCGGGCATCGGCGACCAGCGAGCTCAGGCGCGCGGCGAGGGCAGGGGTCACGGGCCGGTCGTTCATCGGCCGCACGACCGGCAGGCGCGGGTCGAGCTGCTCCGCCGCGCGTGGCTGCAGCGAAGGGTAGGGCCCGCCCGTCGAGGAGCAGGCGCCCAGCACGATCATCGGGACAAGAACGGCCCGCCGCATGGCCGCCGCTCTAAAAGGAAAATGGCGCGCCCGAAAGGATTCGAACCTCTGACCCCCAGATTCGTAGTCTGGTGCTCTATCCAGCTGAGCTACGGGCGCGCACGCCTGGCGCGGCCAGGCGGAGGGCGCGACATAGGGGCCTAGTTCCTGCCACGCAACCCATGGCCTTGGCCATGGGCTGACATTGTGGCGAACCGGCACCCCGGCTAGTCTCCGGCGCCGTGCTGACCGCTCTCGTCGCTTCGTTCGCACTCGCCGCGCAGGCAACGCCCGAATGCGCGCTCAGCCCCGCCGACCAGGCCTGGGTCGACCAGTCGATGAAGGCCTGGAACTATGCCGCGCGCAACATCAGCGGCATCGCCCGCGCGAAATCGATCGAAGCAGTGCTGTTCGACGACAAGTGCGTGATCACCAGCGACACCGCGATGAATGGCGGCCCCAACCGCTGGACCGCTCGTCTGCACCACGGCAGCGTTACCCTGCCCGGCGGAGAGAGCCTCAAGCCTCAGGTCATCTCCTTCGCGAACTCGAGCGACGGTCATTCCTTCTTCGTCATGTCGACGCCGAGCATCTGGCGCGCCGCGGGCAAGTCAGGGAAGGGCACGACCCTCGAAAAGCTGATGACCTTCGTCATGCTTCACGAAGGCACCCACGTTGCCCAGATGCCGACGTACGGAAAGACGATCGGGTCGATATCCGAGCGCTATCATCTTCCCGAGGACTTCAGCGACGACAGCATCCAGAAGGACTTCAAGGGCAATAACGAGATCGAAGCCTCGGTCGAACGCGAAAGCAAACTGCTGTTCGATGCGTCGCAGGCGAAAAGCCGACCCATGGCAGTTGCGCTCGTGCGCCAGGCGCGAAACCTGATGAAGGCGCGCTTTGCTCGGTGGTTCACCGGCAAGAACGCGTACATGGCGGAGGCCGAGCCGATCTGGCTGACACTGGAAGGGTCCGGCCAATGGGTCGGGTATACGTGGGAGACGGATCCGCGCGGTGGGGGCGTGAAGCCGGCCGATGTCCTGCCGAACCTGCTCAATGACCGTTGGTGGACGCAGCGCGAAGGCTTCGCCGCCTTCATGGCGCTGGAGCGGTTGACGGGCGCGGCGTGGAAACGGCAAGCCTTCCGCCTGGGGCAGAAGGACGTCGTTCAGATGCTCGATGAAGCCATCGGATCGGAGGCGAAGGGCGGCCGGATCAGGCGCTGAGCGCGGTGCCGGTCGTCGTCGCAATGCCGGAGCAATCGGCCAGGCGGGCGGAGAAATCCTCGGCAAGCTTGGCGTGCCACGCCTTGGCGGTTTCGGTCACGGCGCGCTGGGCGGCCATCCTCTCTTCGACCGCGCGACGCCGATAATAACGCTCGTTCGATTCCACTGGTCCCCCCTCCGGTAGAGAACCCGAGGACCATCACCCCGAAATAGCTAAGGGATAGTTAATATCCACATGGGCTGGGGATAAGTGCCACCGGAACGGTGGCGAAAGGCCGGTTTGTCCCGCGCTGGAACAGCAATTTCCCGGTTCGTGACAGGGGAACAGAGTTCACGGATCATCCACGAAACCTAACGACTCGCCGCTCGTTGGAGCAGTCAAAGATGGTTTCGAAGGAAAGCACCATGTTGAGTTCGATCGAGTCCCACCGCAAGGCGTTCAATCCGAACAGCCGCGGTTACCATGCCGTCTATCACGACGGCGAGATCAACCACTGCCCCGGCTGCGGCCGGACGCACTGGCTGATCGGGCGCCTGTCGGCCGAGTGCGCATTCTGCTCGACGGCTCTTCCGCTCAAGGAAGCGGCCAACCGCGGCCCGGCCGCGGCCCCGGTATTCTGGAGCGGCACGCGCCCGAGCTACGCCGAGCTCAACGCCGCCTGACGCGAAATTTCCGTTTCCGACCAATGCGCTGGGGTATATATCCCAGCGCATGAAAAGACTCGCGTTCCTGATCCTGCTGGCTTCGGCCTCGCCCGCGTTTGCGGGAGCGTCGAACTTCACCCTGGTCAACGGCACCAGCGGAGCTCTTGCCGAGCTGTCGATCCGCCGCGCCGGGACCAGCGACTGGAAGCCGCTCGGAGCGGCCCCGGCGGCGGGCGCGCGCGGCGCGGTGCAGTTCAGCGATCCCGATTGCGCGTTCGATATCCGGGCGACGGTTCCGGGCGCGGGCCCGGTCACCTGGGCCGGCGTCAATCTGTGTGACGTGAAGTCCGTAACGCTGCAGCGCGACGCATCGGCAGGCGCCTGGGTCGATTACGACCAATAATTGAACGGCGCTTGACGGGCGCCTGATAGGGCCCAGCCGCGGCAAGGGCAGGAGCCGGCCGGACGGAGTCGAGCAGTTTCGCGCCTGCCAGGAACACGACGCCGGTGCAGGCCAGCGCGAGCATCCAGCCGCCCCAGCCCGGATAGGTCTCGAGATAGAGGCGGCCGCGTTCCACGGCGCCGAGGGCGATCGCATAGATCACCAGCCACGCCTCGAGGCGCGTCTTGATCTGGAAGAGGCGACCGATCTTCTTGAGCATCGCAATCCTTAACACACGAACGCGTGCGCCACGGATTTGAGCCGTTTATGTCCTAAGAGACAAGGTTAAAGTCGCGGTAAGGAATGGCGACGCGTCCCGTATCGGGACTTCTTGCGGTCAGCCGAGCTCGGCGAGGCCGAGCGCTTCGAGGAGCGCTGCGCGGGCTCCCTCGATGTCGCGGATCAGCGCAGGCTGCTGAAGCTCGGCATGGTCGATCTCCTCGGGCCAATGCTTGCCAAAGACTTCGGCCAGCCGGTCGAGCTTCGCATCACCGACGAGGAACCGCGGATCGACCGTCGCCGGGTCGGCGACGACGCGCAGTCGCAGGCACGCCGGCCCACCGCCGTTCGCCATCGATTGGCGCACGTCGACTACCTCGACTCGGCGGATGGGGCCGTTGCCGGCCACGTGCCGCTCGATCCAGCGCCACACCGACGGCGTTTCGCGGGCTTCCGCCGGCACGATCAAAGTCGTCTCGCCCGATGCCGGCGTTACCAGCTGGGCGTTGAACAGATAGGACCTGACCGCGTCGGCGAGGGGCACGTCGGCGTCGGAGACCTCGATATATTCGAAGCCGGGCACCAGCCGCTCGCATGCTTCGACCAGGCGCGCCTTATCGGCGAACGCATGCTCGTGCGCGAACAGCACGCGCTCGTTGGCGACGGCGACGACATCGTTGTGAAAGGCGCCCGCCGCGATGGCTTTCTCCGACTGCTCGGCGAAGAGGGTGCGGTCGGGGTCGAGAAGGTGGCGACGCGCAATCGCCTTCGACGCCTCGATATGCTGGCGCGCGGGAAAGCTACCGCCCGACACGCCGTAAACGAAGATCTCGACACCGGACTCTCCGTGTGCCGGTGTGAGCCGCATGTGGTTGGCCGCGCCTTCGTCGCCGAACGCCGGCGGGACCGGCCCGTGCACGGCGAACGCGTCATTGCCGAACGCAAGGCGGAGTTGCGCAAGGGTTGCGGGCCACTCGTGGCTGCGGTGCGGCATCGTCCGCAGGTTCGCGACCGTCAGGTGGCATTTGCCGTCGCGCGTGTCCGGGCCAGGGGAGACCGTCGCCGCATTGGCCGCCCACATCGCCGACGCCGACGTGGCGTTGGCGGCAAGCGCGGGCTCTGCCTCCTCGATGCCGGTCCCGAGCTCGGCGAGCCAGGCGCGGTGCGGGCGCGGGTGCGGCACGAAAATGCCCTGGACGAGGCCGAGCACAAGATTGGCGCGCATCTTGTCGAGCCCTTCGAGCGCCGCGGCGCGAGGCTGCGAAATTCGTCCGGCGTTCTTGGTCGACGCGAGGTTGCCGAGGCTGAGGCCGGCATAATTGTGGCTCGGGCCGACGATCCCGTCGAAATTGATCTCGACC
>DATEIK010000167.1:0-2658 GCA_035279065.1 Sphingomicrobium sp.
TGGGATCGATTGCCGACACCCGGCCGTCGGCGGTGACGATGAAGGCGGTGCGAACTTTGAGCCGGGCGGCCGCATTGCCCAGCGCCGAGCGCATCGTCGCCTCGTCGCCGGTCGCGACCGCGGCGCGGAAGCCGAAGTCACGGGAGAGCAATTGTGCTGCATTCTGCAGCTCGTGCGCGCGCTGCTGCCACAGCCGGTCATAGACCGCGCCGCTCGACTGCAACTGGCTTTCGACCTCGCGCGACGCCGAGCCGGCGATGAACGTGTAAAGCGCCGCCGACACCGCGAGCATTGCGACGGCGAACAGCAGTGCGAACTGGACCGTCAGCCGCGCGCTCAGCGAGCGGAACGAGCGCATCGCTCAATAATCCATTTGCATTGCGGGGGGCGGCGGACGGAGCCGCACCTGGAAGCTCGCGCTGCGCTGCCCCGAGCGAACGTTCTGCTCAACTACGCCGCCGGGAGCGCGAAGGTACGGATGCCAAGCGGTCAGGCGGCCCGGCGCATTGGGCGCATCGGCGAACGTCGCCATGCCCTGCGCATTGGTGCGGGCGGTCCACACGCTGTCGGTGACGACGATGAACGCGCTCATCTGGTCGTGGATATTGCACCCGAGCGCCACCACGCCCGCCTTGTCGAAATGCACCGTTCGCGACTGGTCCTTCGCGAACAGCTTCAGCTCGAACCGCTTGGCGGGCGAGAAGGAATAGACGTGGTGCTTGGTCGGATCGAGATTGGGGAAGGAAACGTCCGCGCCGACCGGGACGATCGACAGGAAGGGGTGGAACTGGATGTTCTTCTGCGAGACGGTGTAGCGGCCGCCGGGTCTTGGAGCGCGCGCGGCGTTCCCAGCCGGATAGAGCGTGACGACAGCATCGCGGACGGGATGGCCGCCCGCATCGACGACGCGCACCGAAAGCGGGGCTGCGCCGAGCGGCGCGGCCAGGGCGAGCCCTGCCGCAAACGATGCAAGTCCACGCACCATAATCCCCTCATTACGCGCGCGAGAGTAAACGGCCCGGTATCCGAGCGTGGTTACCAGCGCATTCGCAGTTCGGCCTGGCCCTGAGTCTGGCGTTGACGCGGCTCGAGCCCCTGCTCCTCCAATGACCCGATATGGGTGGACACGTGGAGCAGCTGGATGAGCCCGGTGAAGTGCCCGAAATCGCGCTTGCCGGCGATCATCGCAGACCAGCCGCGTTCGTCATATTCGTCGGTCCACCAGCTGCCGCGGTTGTGCGTGCCGAACGCCTCGGCACGGACCGCCAGGCCATAGGGGCCGAACGGGCGCGAGATCAGCACGAACGCCGAGCGGAAGCGGTTGTCGATCCAGCGCCGGTCTTCTTCGATAAAGCCCATATGCGTTCGCCCGCTCAGCGCCTGGGCCCGCACCTCGGTCCCGTTGCCGAGCTCGGCGACGATGCCGGCATTGTCGAAGTTCGTGTGCCAGCCCCATTCCATGTCGGGCGTCACGTCCTGGGGGTTGGCGCGGTTGTCGTAATGGAACAGCTCGAAGCGCACCGGTACGGGCGGCTGCCAGGCGAGCTTGGCGTAATAGCCGGGGCGGTGAGCGAAGCCGTCGTGAAGGTCGATCAGGGGATGGGTGTAAGGCGCCTGGACGCCGGTGAACTCGCCGAGCGGCGGCAACGGCTGGCGGCGGAAGGCGAGCGTCGTGCGATCGTGCAGCGCCCAGCCGCGGAAGGTAAGCAGCGTCGCCGCGGTGTCGTTCGCTGCCATGACCGCGGCGGTGGCCCGCAGCTGATGCGAGCCGAGCGTCGTGGCGAGCGTGGCCTCGGCCGCGACCGGGCGCACTTCTTCGCCGATCCAGCTGTTGATCGCCGATGGCGTGATCGAATCGCGGACATGCCAGTCGGCGCCCTCATGCTCGAGGCTGATGGGCGGCCACATCAGGCCGAGGCGCGCAGAGGCCGCGAGCTTTGTGCCGCGCATCGGCTTGAAAGTCAGATAGGCCTGGCTGAGCCCCGCCTCCGTCCGCTCGCCGCCCTGGAGCGAACCGACGATGGTCGCGCCGAGCGACCAGCTTAAATCCGGCTTCCAGACGATGCTGGCATTGCCGAGCTGCGGCGTGACGCGAAGATCGCCGTCGCTGCCCGAACGAAGCTTGCCGAAGCCGCCGTCGACCCAGCTCTTCTCGCCATCGACCGCGACCAGGCGAAGATCGCCGCTCACTTCGAGGGTATCGGCAGAGAAGAAATCGGCGGCTGCGGCGGGTGTTGTCAATAGCGCGGCAAGCGCGCAGCCCCAAGGGATCGCGCTGCGAACGAGCAGGCGTTTTGCGGCACCAGCCATGCCCCGCGAATTAAGGGATTAAGGTTAATATTATGGGCAGGTTAGATGGTCGGGGAGAGAGGATTCGAACCTCCGGCCCCTGCCTCCCGAAGACAGTGCTCTACCAGGCTGAGCTACTCCCCGACCGGAACCCGCTTGAATGCGATTGAAGTCGCGGCGGGAGCCAAGGCGCGGGCTAGATAGAGTGGGGTTGCGGTGAGCGCAAGCGGCCTATCGGCCGAGGGTCCGCAGCCATTCCTCATGGCGCACGAACTTCTCGCGGGGCGAGCCGGGGCGCGCATTCGCGGCCTCGGTCTCCTCGATCTTGCGCCAGTCGTCATAGTCGGTAGCCATGACGCCGCGGCTTTC
>DATEIK010000168.1:0-10312 GCA_035279065.1 Sphingomicrobium sp.
CTCGCTCTCCGGCCGTTGATCCGCAAGCGCATCGACGATCAGCGTGTCGAGCTTGGCGTGCTGCGCCTCCTCCATCCAGTGATGCTTGAACAGGCTCTTGAACAAGGGATCGATGTCGCTGTCGTCGCGGATCGAGCCGACGTAATGCGCCTGCGTCATCCACTCGATCATCAGGATGATGAGGCCAACCGCCAGCGGATGGTGGCTCAGCACTCGCTGGGCCAGCACTTCGCGCGGGCCGAGCATCTGGCACTGGAACGGGAAGCCGCGCTCGAAGGCCTCGCGATAACGGTTGAACAGGTGAATGTGCTTGGCTTCCTCGCTGGCGAAGTTGAGCAGGGCGCGCACCCGGTAATCGTCCTGCCGCAGCATCGGCCGCGCATGATCCATCAGGAACGGAAGAATGAACTCCTCGACCGAGCCGAAGTAGCAGAGGTACTGATAGGCCGCGATGTGGTTGAGCATGCGCCGCTCATCCTCGCTCGCGAGGCCGGGCGCGGCGCCGCTTCGGCACAGGCTCTCGGGCATGAAGTCGCGCGAAAAATCGAGCTCCTGCTCGGGCGCGAGGACGTCGTCCAATTCCCACTGCGCGCGCAGCGACGAAGCGAGGACCGCCTTGTAGGAGTAATCGTGGTACATGGACGCGGCGGCTTATATCACCGGCGCCGCGTCAAGCCACGCGCAAATTGCCCCGGAAAATGAGCGGGTTGCGGGCTTAGCGCCCGTGGCCGCGCCAGCGCTTGATGGTGCGCTGGATGATGCCTTCCTCGTCCCCGGTCTCGCGCCACAAGCGGGCGAAGCTCGGGTCGGACGAGGCCGGGCGCTTCTCGGGCTCGAGGTCGTCGAAGCGGACGCGAAGCGGGATCGCGACGCCCTCGCCGCAGACGATGCACTCGCGATTGCGGAGCGCCGGGATCGCGTCGAGGAAGCCACGCGCACCTTCGGGCATCGCGGCACGCACGCAGGCCTGGTCGCGGTCGTTGTTGAGGCGCATCGAGACGATGGTGCCGCACTGCGACAGCACGCCCTCCGCGAGGTCGGACGGGCGCTGCGTGATGAGCCCCAGGCTGACGCCGTACTTACGGCCTTCCTTGGCGATACGCTCGAGGATGCGGCGCACGGCCTGGCCGTTCTCCGAATTCTCGTCCTTGGGGACGTAACGGTGCGCCTCTTCGCAGACTAGCAGCAGCGGGCGCTGCGCCTCGGTCCGCGACCAGATCGCATAGTCGAACACCATGCGGGCGAGGACCGACACCACGACCGAGGTGATCTCGGACGGGACGCCCGATACGTCGACGATGGAGATCGGCTTGCCGTGGCTCGGCAGGCGGAACAGCTTGGCGAGCAGGCTCGGCATCGAATCCGAGACGAGCATGCCCGAGAACATGAAGGTGTAACGTGGGTCGGCGCGAAGCTCGTCGAGCTTGGTCTTCAGCCGCTGGTAGGGCAGCGTGTCGCCCGCGCGCTCGAGCTTGCCCATCTCGTTGACGATGATCGTGTTGAGGTCCGCCAGCAGGTAGGGGATCGGGCTGTCGACCGTCACCTTGCCGTACTGGCTCATGTCCTTGCCCTTGGTGCGCGCGGCGAGCAGGCACTTGGCGAGGATGTCGGCGTCGCGCTGCCGCTCGGCGCCGTGGGTCGTGAGCATCACTTCGCAATGCTCGTCGAAATTCATCAGCCAGTAGGGCAGCTGCAGATTGTCGACGTTGAACAGCTCGCCGCAACCCTTGAACGCGGCCGAATATTCGCCGTGCGGGTCAATCATCACGATGTGACCCTCGGGGCTGAGCTGCGAGATGCGGTGGAGGATCAGCGCGACGGAGGTCGATTTACCCGTGCCGGTCGATCCCAGCACCGCGAAGTGCTTGCCGAGCATCGGGTCGACGTAGAGCGCGCCGCGAATGTCGTCGGTCGGATAGACGGTGCCGATCTCGATGTGGGCTTCCTCGCTGGCGGCGAAGACGGCGCGGAGATCCTCGGTGCTGACCGGGTGAACCTTTGCGCCCGGCACCGGATAGCGGGTGACGCCGCGCCGGAAGCTGCTGAGCTTGCCGGCCGAATCGCGCGTGCCCTCGCCGAGGAAGTCGACGTGGGCCATGATCTCGCCGCTCTCGGCGGCGCGCATGGTGCGGACGTTGGCGATCAGCCAGTTCTGGCCGACGATCATCTTCACCTGGCTGCCGACCTGGCCGGACATGGCGACCGACGGGTCCTTGTGCGACTGCAGCGCGGTCAGGGCGGCGCCGTCGATGCGGATCTGCGAGCCGGAACCCGCGATTTCCAGGACCTCGCCGATCGCGGACAGGGCCTCGCTCTTGCCAGTAGCCGGCGTAGCGGCGCTGGAATCCTCTGTGAAGCTACTGACTTCATTGAGGAATTCGCGCAGGTTCGGTTGCTCGTCCATATGCACTCGCGACTGGGGTTGTCTCCGAGCCAAGGGATTAGCCGCGAGCGGTTAAAATTAACTTAGGGACGAAGGCGAGCCGCCGTTCCACGCCTGTTGGCCGCGGCTCCCATTTGCGGCTAGTCCTTGCAGGCAGATGGACGTCTACCTTCCGATCGCCGGCCAGTCGGTCAACGCGCTGTTCATCGTCATCCTGGGCTTCCTCGTCGGCGTCCTGTCGGGAATGTTCGGGGTCGGCGGAGGATTCCTGACTACCCCGCTGCTGATCTTCTACGGCATCCCCCCGACCGTCGCCGTCGCGTCGGCCTCCACCCAGATCACCGGCGCCAGCGTTTCGGGCGTGATGGTTCACATGCGGCGGGGCGGGGTGGACGTCAAAATGGGCGCGGTCATGACCTTCGGCGGTCTGCTCGGATCGGTGGTCGGCGCCGCGCTGTTCCGAGTGCTCCAGGCAAGCGGCCAGATCGATGTCGTCGTCGGCGGTCTTTACGTTCTGATCCTGGCGTCGATCGGCACGCTGATGCTGAAGGATGCGCTCATCGCACTCGGTTATGTGAGTGCGAGCGCGCCCAAGGCCGCGCCGCGCCACAACCGCTGGGTCGCCTCGCTTCCCCTGCGCTGGCGCTTCTACAGTTCGGGCCTCTACATTTCTCCGGTGGCCCCGCTCGCGCTCGGCTTCCTCGCCGGCGTCCTCACCGTGTTCCTCGGCATCGGCGGCGGTTTCATCCTCGTGCCCGCGATGATCTATCTGCTCGGGATGCCGGCGCGCATCGTCATCGGCACCAGCCTCGTCATGATCCTCACCGTCAGCGCCGCGACGACGATGGTCCACGCCCTGACCACGCGCGCGGTCGACATCGTGCTCGCCGGGCTGCTGCTGATCGGGGGCGTGGTCGGCGCGCAATATGGCGCCCTGCTGACGCTGCGCATCAAGCCCGACCTGATGCGCCTCGCCTTGTCGGTGATCATCCTGCTGGTCGCGGCGCGCATGGCGCTTGGCCTCGCCTGGCACCCTGACGAAATCTTCTCGATCGAGTATCTGTGAGCGCTCGCGCCGCCTCGCTCCTGCTCGCGCTGGCCACGCCGGTTCTCCTCGCCGCCGACAAGCCGGTGCTGGTGCCCGACATTTCCGCGCGCCAGGTCCAGATCCGCTACAGCTTCACCGGCGCTCAGCTGCTGCTGTTCGGCGCCGTCGTCTATCCGGGCGGCCGTCCGCCAGACCATCCGCCCGACATCGCGGTCGTCCTGCGGGGGCCGGTCCAGCCGATCCTGGTGCGCGAGAAACAGAAGATCGCCGGCATCTGGATGAACGCCGATTCCAACCGCTTCCGGTCGGCGCCATCCTACTATGCCGTCGCTTCGACCCGGCCGATCAGCCAGCTCGTCAATGAGCGGACGGCGGCGATCTACGAGCTCGGCGTGCACAATTTGCAGCTCTCGCCGGGCGGCGGTGCGCTGCCCGAGAAGGAACGCCGGTTCGAAGCCGGACTGCTCGAGCTGCGGCGCAAGCACGGGCTTTATTATGAGGATTCGCACGGCGTGGAGATCAACGGCGGCGTGCTCTATCGCGCGACGCTGACGATCCCGAGCCAGGTCCCGGTCGGGACGTACACCGCCGAGACGTTTCTGATCGACCGCGGCAGGGTGCTCGCGGCGGCGACCCGCGACATCCAGATCGACAAGTCCGGGTTCGAGCGGTTTGTCGCGCTGGCCGCCCGCCGGCACCAATTCCTCTACGGAGCGACCTCGGTCGCGTTGTCGCTCGCTTTAGGCTGGGCCGCGGCCGCCGCCTTCCGCCGCCGCATCTGACTTCGCGCCTAGAAGTCGCCGGCGAGGGTGATGGCGGGGCCGGAGCCGGGCTGGGCATTGCCGGCGAGGCGCTGGCGCCAATCGACGTGCACCTTGAGGTTGTTGCGTACCTTCATGGTCACGCGCGGGCCGGCGTCGAGCCGGTAAATGCCGGGCTGAGCGCCGCCCCACACGCCGAAGCCGCCGGAAAAGTTGCGATAGACGGGCCGGGTCAGGGTCAGCCCGCCGTCGACGAAGCGATCGCGCTTATGCATCCCGACGACCCCGCCCTGGAGATAGGCGTCGAGGCTGAACCGCAACGGCATCGAGCGCTGATAGACCCCGCCTTCGAGGAACAGGGCGAAAGCGTTGCGGCCGCTGCCATAACGGCCGATCCGCTGCCGCCGCTCGGCCGTGACCCACACGGGAATCCCGAGGACCGGCTGGATGCGCATTCCCGCCGCAACCTCGCCGCCGCGCCGACCGATGTCGGAGCTCGACCGGAGGCTCGCGGCGATCTGCCGCGTGAAATTGTAGGTCAGGCGCGCTCCCGCCTGGCTGCCGCCGAGTTGGCCGCCGTTGGCGAGCGAGCTGGGCCCAAGGGCCTGGCCCTGGCGGCCGCGGAGTAGCGCCCACGCGGTGAGTTGCAGGCGGTCAAGGCGATTGAGCCGGGCGGGGACGCTCTGGGCAGGGATCAGGACCGAGGAGCGGCGCTGCGGCATCGAGCTCGCGGCAATGCGCGAAAGCGGCCATTCGTCGAGCGCCGGAATCGGCGAGTAGAACGCCGGCTCGGGCTCGGGCAATATGCCGCCCAGGCGGCGCGGCGCGGGCAGCGCCGCAGGCAGCGGCGCGGCGGTGTAATAGACGGGAACGGTGATCGGCCTGACGGCCGCGTATTGAACCTGCGGGGCGTATTGAACCTGCGGCGTCGCGGCGGCGGTCGCCGCCGGGAGTTCCGGCTGGACCGGGTCGATCGGCGGGAACTCGGTCGGAACGATCGGGGGTGGCGAGGCCTTGGCCTCGCTGCGGTCGATACGGAACAGATCGGCGCCGGGAAGCTCGCCCAGCGTTGCCATGCGCATTCCCGCCCAGCCGATGACGATCAGGGCGAGGAAGCGCAGCGACGGCCTCATTGGGGAAGCTCGACCGGGAAGATGTGGCGGGTCTTGTCCCAGCGCCTCGCTCCGCCGCTCAGATGAAGCGAGACCGCGCGGGCGGCGGCAAGCATGGCGATGACGTTGCCGACGACCAGCCGCGGGATCGAGAGCAGGCCTTCGAACCAGCCGTAGGCCGAGGCAGTGAACCCGGCGCGCATGACCGCGCGCCATGCGAGCAGCCCGAAATTGACGGTCAGGAGCAACGTCAGCGTGGGATCCATGCGCGCGTGGATCGGCGCTCCAAGCGCTTCGGCCAGCCATAATTGCGACCACAGCAACGCGGCGGAATAGGCTGCGAGCAGAAGCAGTGCGGCAAGCGGCCCGCGCCGGTCGCGCATTCGCATCCAGCGCTCGCCGACACCACCGGTCCAGCCGAGCCGGTCCCATCCGGACAGCGCAATCCCACCCAGCCAGCGCGCTTTCTGCCGCACGGCATCGCCGAGCGTCGCGGGGAAATGACCGCGCGTCGCGACCACTGCGCGCTCCGCCGGCGTCGCCGGGATACGCACGAACATGGTCTTCAGGCCCAACGCCCCGATCCGGAGGCCGACCTCGTAATCCTCGGTCATGCTGCTTCCGGCGAATGGCTTGCCGTCCTGGATCGCGGCCAGCTGCGCCAGGGGCTTGCGGGCGATCGCGCAGCCGACGCCGGCCAGCGGAATCGCCGCCCCGACCGCCTCGCGGACGACCAGTTCCTTGATGTGCGCTTCGGCGAACTCGTCGCAATAATGGCCGCTGATCCAGCGCGAATGCGGGTCGGGAAGCGGCAGGACGGGCAGCTGGATCACGGCGGCGCGGCCAATCAATCCGTCGAAGATCCTGAGTTCATAGCGGTGAACGACGTCCTCGGCGTCATGGAGCACGACTGCCTTGGCCGAGCGGTTGGAGTCGATCTCATAGGCGATCAGCGCGTCGTAGAGGTGGTTGAGGCAATCGGCCTTGGTGGTCGGTCCGTCGACTTCGACCTGGACAGGATGGATGCGCGGATCGGTGACGCTGGCAATGGCCGCGGCCGTCGCCGGGTCGTTGCGGTAATGGCCGACGAAGATTCGGTAATCGTCATAGTCGAGCCGGGCGAGCGCCGAGCGCAGCATGGACGCAATGACCGCTGCTTCGTCCCACGCGGGCACGAGAATGGCGATGAAGCCGGGATTGTCGTTGAACACCCAGTAGCTCGCATAAGCCGGGCGGTGGCGGCGATAGACGGTCACCGAGCGCCACGTGCGGCGCGCGAAATAGATCAGGTCGACGAGGAGGTCGTTAATCCCGAACAGCAGGAAGCCGGCGCCCGCGAACAGCGCCAGCTCGGCCGCGGCGCGGCTGAGGATTGCGGCAATGGCCATGCGAAACGCGCCTCTAAGGGCGGCGCAGCGATGATGTTCGAGAGATCGGTCGGTTCATAACAGGCCTCCCCTGAAGGCGAATCGAGAAGAACCGAGCGGGGGCACAGATGACATAACGGGGATTAAACAACAAGTTTGGATGGTAAATCGCTCGTTATGGGTGTTTTCCAGTCCTGTGGCGCGACCTGTCGAACTGGGTTAGCCGTTCAATCGTGAGGCTGTTTCATGCAACCTGTGCGATATTCGCGCTGGCTGGGCCGGCGATTGCCGCGCCCGGCATCCTGTTCGCCGGCGGCGGGTGGGCGGCGATCGACCGCGGCGCGTCGTGCGAGGCGATGGCGCGCTCCGTGCTCATTGCACCCAAGGGGCGGACGCAGGCGACGGCCGGGTTCGCCTTCACCCCCGACCGCAGGCGCTGGGGCGAGTTCCATGCGCATTTGAGCCGCCCCCCACGCGCCGGATCGAGCGTGATGCTCGACATCGCCGGCCAGCCGTTCCTGCTGGTCACGCGCGGCGACTGGGCGTGGAGCCGCGGCCCGCGCCAGGAGCAGGCGATCATCGCCGCCGCGCGCAACGCCCCGGCGATGCGGATCGAGGCGCGCGACGGCTCCGGCCGGCGCTTCGTCGACACTTACGCACTCGGTGGCGCGCCGACGGCGATCGACGCCGCCGCGGCCGCCTGCGCTGGCAAAATGCAGCCGCGTTAACTAGATAGCGCCCTTCCAATGAGTGCCGACACCAGCCTGATGCCCATTCCGGGCGCCGTCGACCCTGTGCCCGTGGCGCGGGCCGTCGTTCCGCGCGCCGATGGCCGGGTCGAGCTAGTAGGGCTTAGCAAGGACCAGATTCGCGTCGAGCTCGATGCGGCCGGACTCGAACCCAAGCAGGCGAAGCTGCGCGCCAAGCAAATCTGGCACTGGATCTACAACCGCGGGGTCGGCGACTTTTCCGCGATGAGCGACATCGCCAAGGCGCAGCGCCCCTGGTTCGCCGAGCGCTTCACCATCTCGCGGCCCGACGTGGTCGAGGCGCAGGTCTCGTCCGACGGCACCCGCAAGTGGCTGCTACGGACCCATGACGGTCATGATTTCGAGATGGTGTTCATCCCGGATGCGGACCGCGGCACTTTGTGCGTGTCGAGCCAGGTCGGCTGCACGCTCAATTGCCGCTTCTGCCACACCGGGACCATGCAACTGGTCAGGAACCTCGAGCCGGCGGAAATCGTCGGCCAGGTGATGCTTGCCCGCGACGCGCTCGGTGAATGGCCGAGCCAGCCCGAAGGGCGAATGCTCACCAACATCGTGATGATGGGCATGGGTGAGCCGCTCTACAATTTCGACAATGTCCGCGATGCCCTGAAGATCGTGATGGACGGCGACGGGCTTGGCCTGTCGCGGCGGCGCATCACGCTCTCGACCAGCGGCGTGGTGCCGATGATGGCTCGCGCGGGCGAGGAAATCGGGGTCAACCTCGCGGTGTCGCTGCACGCGGTGACTAAGGAGGTCCGCGACGAGATCGTGCCTCTCAACCGCAAGTACGGGATCGAGCAATTGCTCGAGGCATGCGCCGCCTATCCGGGCGCAAACAACGCGCGGCGTATCACCTTCGAATATGTGATGCTCAAGGACAAGAACGACAGCGACAAGGATGCGCGTGAGCTGGTGCGCCTGATCCGCAAGCACCGGCTGCCGGCGAAGGTCAATCTGATCCCGTTCAACCCGTGGCCTGGCGCACCCTACGAATGCTCCGAGCCGGAGCGCATCAAGGCCTTCAGCAATATCGTGTTCGAAAGCGGCATTTCGGCGCCTGTGCGCACGCCTCGCGGCCGCGACATTGACGCGGCGTGCGGCCAGTTGAAGACTGCCGCGGAACGGAAGCGCAAGGCGAGAGCCGCCGCCGCTTGAGGAGCATCGAATGTCGCTGATCGGCAAGCTGGTCGACAAGCTGCTGGCCAAGGGCAGCATTACGCTGATCCGGCCCGGCAAAGCCCCCCAGACCTTGGGTCCGGGCGGCGGCAAGCACCTCACTGTCCGCTTTACCGACAAGAAGGTGGCGTTCGACATCCTCAGGAACCCGCGCCTCGGCGTGGGCGAGGCTTATATGGACGGGCGCCTGCTCATCGAGGACGGCACGATCCTCGACCTCCTGGAGCTGATCGTCGGTTCGAACCGGTGGGAGGAGAAGGGCGAGGGCCGCGCCGCGCTGAGCAAGGGCAAGAACCGGCTCAAGCGCTTCTTCAAGCGCAACAATTTCAAGCGGGCGCGGCGCAATGTCGCGCATCATTACGATTTGAAGGACGAGCTTTACGAGCTGTTCCTCGACGAGGACAAGCAATACAGCTGCGCCTACTTCACGGACCCTAAGAACAGCCTCGAGCAGGCGCAGGCCGACAAGAAGGCGCATATCGCGGCCAAGCTCGCGCTGAAGCCCGGCATGCGCGTGCTCGATATCGGCTGCGGCTGGGGCGGGATGGCGCTCTATCTGAACAGGGTCGCGGGCGTCGACGTGCTCGGGGTTACGCTGTCCGA
This sequence comes from Sphingomicrobium sp., assembly GCA_035279065.1. Classification (GTDB taxonomy): domain Bacteria; phylum Pseudomonadota; class Alphaproteobacteria; order Sphingomonadales; family Sphingomonadaceae; genus Sphingomicrobium. The sequence continues at coordinate 9,221 of DATEIK010000168.1, forward strand.
GCACCAGCTGAAGATCGGTCGCCAGCGGGCCGAAGCGGCCGGGGTGTCGGACCGCGTCAAGTTCGAGCTCAAGGATTACCGACTGCTCGATGAGTCCTTCGACCGCATCGTCTCGGTCGGCATGTTCGAGCATGTCGGGGCGAAGCATTATGATGAATTCTTCGCCCGGTGCCGGCGGCTGCTGAAGCCCGACGGCGTGATGTTGCTGCACACGATCGGCAAGCTCGGCGAAGTCTCCAAGGGCCCCGACCCGTTCACCGACAAGTGGATTTTCCCCGGCTACCACCTTCCGTCCCTCAGCCAGATGACGGCAGCGAGCGAAGGCGCTCGGCTCATCGCCAGCGACGTCGAAAATCTCCGCCTTCACTACGGGCTGACGCTGCGCCACTGGCTCGAGCGGGCGACCAGGGCGCGCACGAAGATCGAGGCGATGTACGACGCCCGCTTCTTCCGCATGTGGGAATTCTACCTCGCCGGCGGGATCGTGATGTTCGAGAGCGGCGCCGCCTGCAATTACCAGGTCCAATATATCCGCGAGCGCACCGCGCTGCCGATCACGCGCGATTACATGGCGGAGGCTGAGCACCGGTACCGCAAGCTCGGCGCCGAAGATGCACTAAAGAAAGCGGCGTCACGGCACACGAAGGTCTCCGAGCCCGCGAAATGAAAGCCCCGGCAATTGGGCCGGGCCCCATTGTTGATAAATTAGGCCTTGCGCTGGGTGCGATGGGTCTTGCGCGTCTGCTTGCGCTCGTCGGGCGTCAGCTTGCCGTCGTGGTTCACGTCGGCAGCATCAAAATGCTGCAGCGCCAACTGCTGCATCTCGGCAGCCGAAACCTTGCCGTCCTTGTTGAGGTCGGCGGCGTCGAACATGCGGCCGGCGAAATTGCCGCGGTGCAGGCCGGCCTGCTCGATGCGGCTATGCATCTGGGCCGCCGCGGTGTCGAACTCGGCCTTGGTCACGACGCCGTCCTTGTTGGCGTCGAGCCGAGCGAACAGCCCGCCGGCGTGCGCCGGGGCGGGCTTGCCCTTGGCCGCGGCGCGGGCGTTGCGCGCGGCATCGGCCTCAGCCTGGGTGATCTTGCCGTCCTT
>DATEIK010000169.1:0-8266 GCA_035279065.1 Sphingomicrobium sp.
CGGCGCGTTCGCGCGCGCCACCGTCCGCAACGAGGTCAGCCTCGCCTGGCTCAACATCGGCCAGGCGCTGATCACCAATTTGATGATGGCCGGGGCGATGATCTTCACCGTCTGGGGCTGGAGCCAGGGCCGCTTCACGCCCGGCGACGTCGTGTTCATCAACACCATGCTGCTCCAGCTCTTCCGCCCGCTCGACATGCTGGGCTGGGTCTATCGCTCGATCCGCCAGGGCCTGATCGACATGGAGGCGATGTGGAACCTGCTCGACACCCCGTCGGAGGTGACCGACGCGCCGGGCGCGCCGGCGCTCATCGGGCGGGAGGGCGAGGTGCGGTTCGAGCATGTCCGCTTCGGCTACGAGGACGGCCGCGAAATCCTCCAAGACCTCGACCTCGATATCCCGGCCGGCACCAGCTGCGCGATCGTCGGGCCATCGGGCGCGGGCAAATCGACCATCGCCCGCCTCCTCTATCGCTTCTACGACCCGACCGCCGGACGCATCCTGATCGACGGCCAAGACGTGGCCGGCGTGACCCAATCGAGCTTGCGTGCCGCCATCGGCATCGTCCCGCAGGACACGGTGCTGTTCAACGAGACCATTGGTTACAATATCGCGTACGGCCGCGACGGCGCTTCGCATGAGGAAGTCGAGCGCGCCGCCGCCGGTGCCGCCATCGACCGCTTCATCCAGGTCCTCCCCGACGGCTACGAGTCGATGGTCGGCGAACGCGGCCTGAAACTTTCGGGCGGCGAGAAGCAGCGCGTCGCCATTGCCCGGACTCTCCTGAAGAACCCGCCGATCCTGGTCCTCGACGAAGCCACTTCGGCGCTCGACAGCCGCACCGAGCAGGCAATCCAGTCGACGCTTGAGCGGATCGCCGAGAGCCGCACCACGATCATGATCGCGCACCGCCTGTCGACCATCGTCGACGCCGACCAGATCGTGGTGCTCGATGGGGGCCGCGTCGTCGAGCGCGGGACGCACGAGGCATTGCTCGCGAGGGACGGGCTTTACGCCGAGCTCTGGGCGCGGCAGGCTGCCGAACGCTCGGAGCAAATGACGGCGGAAGCGGCGGAGTGACTCCAGAGCAGGTATTAAAGCAGACGTTCGGGTTCGATCGCTTCCGGGGCGTCCAGGAAGACGTCGTCGCGCGCGTCCTTGCCGGCCGGCACACGCTTGCCGTCATGCCGACGGGCGCCGGCAAGTCGCTTTGCTACCAGCTGCCGGCCCTCGTGCGCGAAGGCACCGCGCTCGTCATCTCGCCGCTGATCGCGCTGATGCACGACCAGATCCGCAGCGCGCAGGCGCTGGGCATTCGCGCGGCCTCGCTCACGTCTGCCGATGGCAACCGCGAGCACACGGTGGAGCGGCTCCGCGCGGGCCAGCTGGACCTCCTCTATGTCGCGCCCGAGCGGGCGACGACGGAGAGCTTCCGGCGGTTGGTCGCCGCCGCGCCGCTGGCGCTGATCGCCATCGACGAGGCCCATTGCGTCAGCGAATGGGGACATGATTTCCGCCCCGACTACCGGCAATTGCGCGGCCTGCTCGACGCGCATCCGAACGTGCCGCGCCTCGCGCTCACGGCCACCGCGGATGCGCGCACTCGCGCCGACATCCTGGCGCAGCTCGGCATTCCCGAAGACGGGCTGATCGTCGCCGGCTTCGACCGGCCGAACATCCGCTATTGCGTCCGTCATCGCGAGCAGACCGGCAAGCAATTGCGCGAGCTTCTGGGGACTCGCCCCGGACCCGCGATCGTCTATGCGCCGAGCCGCGAAAAGGCGGAGAAGATCGCCGAGCAGGTGAGCCGCGACGGGCGGCCCGCGCGGCCTTATCATGCCGGGCTGGAACCGCAGGTGCGGGCGGGCAACCAGGCCGCCTTCGTCCATTCCGAGGAAATGGTGATCGCCGCGACGATCGCCTTCGGCATGGGCATCGACAAGCCCGACGTGCGCCTCGTCGCCCACGCCGCCATCCCCAAGAGCATCGAGGCTTATTACCAGGAGACCGGGCGCGCCGGCCGCGACGGGGAGCCGGCGGAGGCCTGGCTGTTCTGGGCGGCGCAGGACTTCGCCCGCGCCCGGCAACGGATCGAGCAGGAAGTGCCGCCCGAGCGCCGCCAGGCGGAGCGCGAGCGGTTGAACGCCCTTGCGATGTTCGTCGAGGCGACCGGATGCCGCCGGGCGATCCTGCTGCGTCACTTCGGGGAAGACCCGCCGGAAGAATGCGGCAATTGCGACAATTGCCTCGAGCCGCCGCGCACAATCGACGCGACCGAGGTGGCCCGCAAGCTGCTGTCCGCCGCGTTCCGCACCGAGATGCGGTTCGGAGTCGCGCACTTGGCCGAGGTGCTGGCCGGCAACGATAGCGAGAAGGTGCGGAGCTTCGGTCACCACCGGCTGTCGGTGTTCGGGATCGCGAGCCCCGAGGAGATTGCGCTGGTACGACCCGCGGCGCGGGCGCTGATCGCGCGCGACGCGCTGCGCGCCGATGCTTATGGCGGACTGTCGTTCGGACCCGCCGCGCGGCCGATCCTCAAAGGCGAGCAGAAACTTCACATCGCGGTCCCGCCGCAACGGCGGCGCCAACGCCGCGACCGTCAGACGGGCCCGGCGGATCCCCTGTTCGAAGCGCTACGCGAGGCGCGCCGGGCGCTCGCCGCGGACGCTGGAGTCCCGCCTTACGTCGTATTCCACGATTCGACCTTGCGCGAGATCGCGGCGGCGCGGCCCCGGTCGCTGGGTGAGCTAGCGCGAGTCAACGGCGTTGGCGAGGCCAAGCTCGCTCGCTATGGGGACGCCATGCTCGCCGCGGTCGAGTCCGCGGATTGACATTCAGGCTCGCGCAAGGCGGGCCGCCATAGGTCGTAACCGATTGAAAACATTGGGAAGAGATATGATCCGCACAATCTTGTTGGCGTCCGCCGCATTCGCCGTCTCTGCCGCCGCTTCGCCTGCATTTGCCGCCCCCGCCAAGGCCAAGCCCGCCGCATCGGCGACTCTGCCCGCGTCGAATCCCTTCGCGCAGCCGAGCACGCTGCCGTTCGAGGCGCCCGATTTCGCGAAGATCAAGGACAGCGATTATCTGCCCGCGCTCCTCGCCGGCATGGCGCAGCAAAAGCAGGAAGTGATGGCGATCGCCAACAACCCGGCGCCGCCGACCTTCGGCAACACGGTGGTCGCGATGGAGCGCTCCGGCCTGCTGCTCGAGCGGGCGAACCTCGCCTTCTCGGCGGTCAACGGCGCCAACACCAACGACACGCTGCAGGCGACCGACACCAAGACCTCGCCGCTGTTCGCCGCGCACAACGACTTCATCTATCTCAACGCCAAGCTCTTCCAGCGCTTCAAGACGCTGCACGACAACCAGACCTCGCTCGGGCTGAACGCCGAGCAGGCAAAGGTCCTGGACGTCTATTACAAGCAGTTCGTGCACGCCGGCGCCGAGCTGCCGCCCGCGAAGCAGGCCGAGCTCAAGGCGATGAACACGCGGCTGAGCACGCTCCAGACGCAATTCACGCAGAAGCTGCTCGCCGCCGCCAAGGCCGGCGCCCTGCACGTCACCGACGCCTCGGCGCTTGCCGGCCTGTCGCCCGAGCAGCTCGCCGCCGCCGAGCAGGCCGCCAAGGACCGCAAGGTCGCGGGCTACGTCCTGCCGTTGCAGAACACGACGCAGCAGCCGGCGCTCGAATCGCTGACCAGCCACGACACGCGGCAGAAGCTGTTCGACGCGAGCCTCAACCGCGCCGAGCACGGCGACGCCAACGACACGCGTGGCATCATCACCGAGCTCGCGCAGCTGCGCGCAAAAAAGGCCGCGCTGTTCGGCTATCCGACCTGGGCCGACTACACGCTCTACGACCAGATGGCGAAGGACCGCGCGACCGCGGTCGGCTTCCTCGATCGCCTCGCGGCCCCGACGGCGGCGAAGGAAAAGCAGGAGTGGGCGGACATCGTCGCGCTCGCCAGGTCACAGGGCGCGACCTTCCAGCCGACCGCCGCCGACTGGAACTATTATTCGGACCAGATCCGCAAGCAGCGCTACGCGCTCGATGCCGACGCGCTGAAGCCCTATTTCGAGATCAACAAGGTGCTGACCGACGGCGTCTTCTATGCCGCCAACCAGCTCTACGGGATCACCTTCACCGAGCGCCACGACATCCCGACCTGGAACCCCGACATGCGGGTGTTCGAGGTGCGCGAGGAAAGCGGCAAGCCGGTCGGCCTGATGTATTTCGATTACTGGAAGCGCGACAACAAGTCGGGCGGCGCGTGGATGTCCAACCTCGTCCAGCAGTCCTACCTGCGCGGCACGCTGCCGGTCATCTACAACGTCGCGAACTTCACCAAGCCGGCGCCCGGCCAGCCTGCGCTGATCAGCTTCGATGACGTGACCACCATGTTCCACGAATTCGGCCACGCGCTGCACGGCCTGTTCGCCGCGCAGACCTATCCGACGCTCGAGGGCACCAACGTCGCGCGCGACTTCGTCGAGTTCCCGTCGCAGTTCAACGAGAACTGGGCGCTCGATCCCAAGGTGCTGCCGCACTACGCGGTCAACTACCAGACCGGGCAGGTCATTCCGCAGGAGCTGGTCGACAAGATCAAGCGGTCGCGCACCTTCAACCAGGGCTATGAGAACGGCGAGGTGCTGGAAGCCGCGCGGCTCGACCTCGACTGGCATTCGCTGCCGGCGACCGCGCCGCAGCAGGACGTCGACAAGTTCGAGGCGCAGGCGCTCGCCGCCAGCGGCTACGATACCGCCGACGTGCCGCCGCGCTACCGCTCGAGCTACTTCCTGCACATCTGGAGCAACGGCTATTCGGCGGGCTATTATGCCTATCCGTGGACCCGCATGCTGGGACAGGATGCGTTCAACTGGTTCGAGACCCACGGCGGCCTCACCCGCGCCAATGGCCAGCGCTTCCGCGACATGGTCCTCTCGCGCGGCAACACGCTCGACTATGCCGACATGTACCGCGCCTGGGCGGGCCACGACCCGAGCATCAACCCCTATCTCGAATATTACGGGCTGCCGGTGACGGGTGAAGCCACAACGGCTCCGGCCGCTGCCCCGCCGCCACCTCCGCCGGCGGAAGCTCCGAAGCCGGGCGAGCGCGGCAAGTGATCCGCAAGCTCGACGACCGGACGTGGGTGAGCGGGCAGCTCGCTCCCCACGAGGTCGCCGGGCTGGCTCAGAGCGGCGTCACCATGCTGGTCAACAACCGCCCCGACGGGGAGGAGCCGGGCCAGCCGCTCGCCGGCGAGATCGAAGCGGCGGCGCAGGCGGCCGGCATCGCCTACCGCTTCGTCCCGATCCTGCGTGGCATCGGCCCGGCCGACGTCGAATCCATGCAACAGGCGATGCGCGAAGCCGGCGACGGCGCGATGCTCGCCTTCTGCCGCTCGGGCACCCGCTCGGCGCTGGCCTGCGCGCTCGCGCATCGCGAGGACGGCGCGTCGGCGGATGAAGTCAGCGAACGCCTCACCCAGGCCGGGTTCGACCCCGGCCCAATCTCCCACCTGCTCTAACTCGCTTTTTCCGCGAGCAGCCGCTGCGCTCGCGCGAGGTCCTCATCGAGGACCATTAGCCGTACCGGCAGGAACAGCCCGCCGTAAAAATAATTGATCTCGGTATCGAACAGGATCGCGTCCACGCCCTCGCTCTCCAGGTAAAGCCGGGCGAGGTCGGCCTCGACCCGCGTCGCGTAACGCGCGGCTTCGACGACATCGCTCACCAGGGAAAGACGTCGCCGGCGGCAAGCTCGCCGGCACGCGGCGCCCGGCCGAGCATCGCATTGCGGTGTGGGAAGCGGCCGAAGCGCTCGATCACGTCGTGGTGCTTCTTTGCATAGCCGAGCTGGTAATCGTCACCGAGCTTCGTGAAGAGCAACAGCGAACGGTTCTGCTCGTCGAGGTTCTCGCTGTGCTGGAACGGCATGTAGAGGAAGCCGCGCTCCTGCGGCTCGAGCTTCTCGTCGAGCCCCTTGTCCACCGCTCCCTTGGCGATCGCCAGCGCCAGCGGGTCGGTCGCGAATTGCTCGGCATCGCCGCGGAACATGTTGCGCGGCAGCTGGTCGAACAGGATCACCCCGGCGAGCGCCGTCAGCGGATCGTTGAGGAAGGCTTCGACCGGCAGCTGCCGCTTCTCCGCCCACAGCTTGAGGAACTGCTGCTTGATTCGGTGATCGAGCGTGGGATCGGACTTCCACCATTGCCTGGGGTCGAGCCCGAACCAGAATTTGAGGACGTCACCGCGCCAGTCGCCGCTCATGCGGCGGTGCCTCCAACGGTCAGGCCGTCGACCAGCAGCGTCGGCTGCCCGACGCCGGCCGGAATGCTCTGTCCGCCCTTGCCGCAAATGCCGATGCCCTCGTCGAGCCCGAGGTCGTTGCCGATGCCCTTGACCCGCGTGAGCACGGTCGGGCCGTCGCCGATCAGCGTCGCGCCCTTGACCGGCTCGGCGATCTTGCCGCCGCGGATGCGGTAGGCCTCGGTGCAGGAGAAGACGAACTTACCGCTGGTGATGTCGACCTGGCCGCCGCCGAAGCTCTTGGCGAAAATGCCGTCCTTGACCCGGCTGACGAGTTCGGCGGGGTCGTCCTTCCCGGCGAGCATGAAGGTGTTGGTCATGCGCGGCATCGGCGCATGGGCGAAGCTCTCCCGCCGGCCGTTGCCGGTCGGCTCCATGCCCATCAGCCGGGCATTCAGCCGATCCTGCAGATAGCCCTTGAGGATGCCGTCCTCGATCAGGCAGGTGCGCCGCGTCGGCGTGCCTTCGTCGTCGATGGTCAGCGATCCCCGCCGCTGGTCCATCGCGCCATCGTCCACGACCGTGACGCCCGGCGCCGCGACGCGCTCGCCGATCCGCCCGGAGAAGGCCGAAGTGCCCTTGCGGTTGAAGTCGCCTTCGAGCCCGTGGCCGATCGCTTCGTGCAGCAGCACACCGGGCCAGCCGGGACCGAGCACGACCTGCATCTCGCCGGCCGGCGCGGCGACGGACTCGAGATTGGTCAGCGCCTGGGCGAGCGCGATGTCGATGGCGCGGTTCCACTCGGCATCCTCGAACAGACGCCCATAGAGATAGCGCCCGCCAAGCCCGAAATAGCCGGTCTCCCGGCGGCCGTTCTGCTCGGCGACGATCTGGATGCCGAGCCGCACCAACGGCCGCACGTCGTGCGCGACGAAGCCGCCGGCGCGGACGATGTCGATCACGCTCCAGCTCGCCGCGAGGCTGATGCTGACCTGGGCGACGCGCGGATCGCGCGCACGCGCCGCGGCGTCGATCTTCTGGCACAGCGCGACCTTCTCGGCGAATGGGACGAGGCTCAGCGGATCATCTGCGCCGTACATCGCCTGGTTGGTGCGTGCGGGAGGAAGCGCAGCCTCGCCCTTCCGCGGGTCGAGCAGCTTCAGCGTCGCGGCGGCGCGATCGATCGCTGCTTCGCTGATCTCGTTGGCGTGGGCGAAGGCAGTGGTCTCGCCCGTCACGCCGCGCAGGCCGAAGCCGGACGAGCTGTGATAGTCGGCAGTCTTCAGGCGCCCGTCGTCGAAGCCGAACGCCTCGCTCGCGCTGTACTGGAGGTAAAGCTCGCCGTCGTCGCAGGCCGAGAGATGCTTCGCCGCGAGCCGCTTCGCGCCGTCGGGATCGAGGCTGCGGTAGAGGAACCGCCGCGGGTCGGCCGCACTCATGCCGCCTGGCTGTCCGCGGGTCCCCCGATGAGCACGAAGCGCCGGTCGCAATAGCCGCACTCGACGAAGCCGGTGTCAGGCTCGATGCGGAGATAGACGCGCGGATGGCCGAGCTCGGGCTCGACCTCGCCCGATCCGTCGCAGGCGACGGCAGTGCTGGTCACGCGGAAGATCTCAGGCGGCGGAATCGGCATGGTGCGGAGGTAGCAACCGCCTCGCCCCGCTTCAACCGCTCGGCTTGTCGCCTGGAGACGTGGCTCTTATGCCCTCCCCCCGAAATGACTGACGCCGCCATCCGCATCGAATCCCTGAGCAAGACCTATGCCGGCGGCAAGCGGGCGCTGAACGAGGTCAGCTTCGACGTCCCGCGCGGGCAGATCTTCGGGCTGCTCGGACCGAACGGGGCGGGCAAGTCGACCCTCATCAACATCCTCGCCGGGCTCGTCGTGAAGAGCAGCGGTACGGTCAACATCTGGGGCTTCGACATCGACGAGCATCCGCGCAACGCCAAGCGCTCGATCGGCGTCGTCCCCCAGGAAATCATCTTCGACCCGTTCTTCACCCCGCGCGAGAC
>DATEIK010000170.1:0-9114 GCA_035279065.1 Sphingomicrobium sp.
GCGATCTTCGCCGCGGCTTCGACATCGACGTCTTCGAGGACGACGTAAGCGTCGGAGCCGCCAAGCTCGAGCACGCATTTCTTGAGCACCGAGCCGGCTTCGCTTGCCACGGCCTTGCCCGCCGCGACGCTGCCGGTCAGCGTGACCGCGGCGACGTGGTCGTCCTTGATCAGCCCCTCGACATCGCGCGTCGGCAGCAGCAACGTCCGGAACAGGTCGCGCGGCACGCCGGCCTGGTGCAACACTTCCTCGATCGCCAGCGCGCAGCCGGGCACGTTGCTCGCATGCTTCAAGAGCGCGCCGTTGCCCGCCATCAGCGCCGGAGCGACGAAGCGGAACACCTGCCAGAAGGGGAAATTCCACGGCATGACCGCGAGCACGACGCCGAGCGGGTTGTAGGTCACGAACGCCTCGGGCCCGCCGATATCGACGGGCTCATTGGCCAGATATTCGTGGGCGTGGTCGGCGAACCAGTCGCAGTTCAAGGCGCATTTCTCGACTTCGGCGCGGCCGTCGGCGACGGTCTTTCCCATCTCCTCGGTCATCAGCCGCGCGAATTCGTCCTCGCGCTGGCGCAGGATCTCGCCGGCCTTGCGGACGACGGTGGCGCGCTCTTCGAACGAGGTGCGGCGCCAGTCGAGGAAGGCCCGGTGCGCCGCCGCCGCGGCTTCGCGGGCTTCGTCGATGGTGATCCAGTCGTAGGACCGGCCGGGCTCGCCGGTCGCGGGGTTGACCGTCTGGATGCGGTCGCGGGCCTGGGGGCGGGTCAGCTCTGCTTGCTCGGCCATCGAATCACTCCTCTTGAGCCCCTCAACGCTCGGAAACCGCGGTCAGGCCAGCTCGCCCGAGCGGCTCGCCTCGAACAGGAACCAGGTCCGCCGCTCGGCCTCGTCGATCCAGTTCTCGAGCAGGCTCGCCGTCGCAACATCCTGGTGATCGTCACACAGCGCGTGGGTACGCCGCATCTCGTTCGCCAGGCTCTTGTTGTCCTCGCGAAGCTCGGCGAGCATGTCGAGCGGAGTCACATAGGCCGCGTCATTGTCGCCCACGCGCTGGAGCCGCGAGACTTCGCCGATGGAATGGATCGTCCGCCCGCCGATCTTGCGCACCCGCTCGGCGATCGGATCGGTCGTCGCGAATATCTCGGTGGCCTGCTCGTCGAGCAACAAATGGTAGTCGCGGAAATGCGGTCCCGAGACGTGCCAGTGGAAATTCTTGGTCTTCACATAGAGCGCGAACATGTCGGCCAGCAGCGCATTGAGCGCAGCCGAGACATCGCGCACGGCGTCTCCCGACAGATCGGTCGGCGTTGCCAAGGCAGCAGTGCGGACGATCAGTGCGTCTTCGGTGTTCATGAACGGCATCCTTCGGGGCATTGGGAACGGCGCTACGCAACGGGCCTTGGGCCGGCGCCTAGGCCTGCCGCGGCGAGAAGGGAAATCACTTGTTTCGCTTTCGGTTATCGCCTGAGGCGATTGTCGCGGGCGAGCCGGAGCGCCATCTGAACCTTCGAAGGTTCGAGCACGCAATCTCGGCGAAACTGGAGCGGGCGAAGGGATTCGAACCCTCGACCCCAACCTTGGCAAGGTTGTGCTCTACCCCTGAGCTACGCCCGCTCTAAGCTGACGCCGGCACGCATCGAGAGCGCTCCCCGGCGGAGGTGAGGCGCGCGCCTAGCATGGGCCGCGCCGGTCCCGCAAGGCTTTGGCGGCCGAGCTTGTGGCCTTCGCGCGACCCGCCCATATGAGCCGCGGATCAACAGCAGGACGCGAGTATCCGTGGCGACCCTGGGCCTCACCGAAGCCGAGCGCGAATCGATCGAGCGGTTCGAGCGCGAGGTCATCCAGCCGTCGATGGCCGCGCTGGTCGTCCTCGACTTCTGGGCCGACTGGTGCGCGCCCTGCAAGCAGCTCGCTCCGGTGCTCGACACAATCGCCGCCGATTATGCCGAAAAGGGCGTGAAGCTCGCCAAGATCGACGTCGAGGCCGACAAGATGATCGCCGCGCAGTTCCGCATCCAGTCGATCCCGACGGTTTATGCGATCTATCGCGGGCAACCGGTCGCCGACCTCACCAATTACCGGACCGAGGGCCAGCTCAGGAAGGTGCTCGACCAGCTGCTCGCGCAGTTGAAGATCGAGCCCGAGGGGGCGGTGCCGCAAGCCGAGATCGAGCCGTTGATCGCGATGGGCGAGCAGGTGCTCGCCGACGGCGACGCTCCCCGCGCGGTGTCGATCTTCCGCCAGATCCACGACATGGCGCCCGACAAAACCGAGGTGATCGGCGGTCTTGCGCGGGCGCTGATCGCAGCGGGCGAGCAGGACGAGGCGAAGCTGCTGCTGGAAGGCCTGTCCGACGACAAGAAGAAGAAGCCCGACATCGCCCGCGCGCTGGCCGCGCTCGAAGTCGCCTCGGCGCCCAAGGCCGACACCGGGCCCCTCGAAGCTCGCCTGGCGAAGAACCCCGACGACCACGAGGCGCGGTTCGAGCTCGCCGCGGCGCAAATGGCCGCGGGCGGCCGTGACGCGGCTGCCGATGCCCTGCTCGAAATCATCCGGCGCGACCGCGAGTGGAACGACGATGCGGCGCGCAAGCGCTTCCTCCAGCTGCTCGAAGCGCAGGGGCTGGAAGACCCCTGGTCGAGCGCCCAGCGCCGCCGCCTGTCGGCGCTGCTCTTCACATGAGCCGGACGCTCCGCGTTCCCTTGTTCCCGCTCGGCGGGGCGCTCCTGTTCCCGCGCTCGCAAATCCCCCTGCACATCTTCGAAAGCCGCTATCGCGAGATGGTCAAGGACGCGATCGACGGCGCCGGCCGCATCGCGATGATCCAGCCGCTGCGTGACGACGACGATAATCTCGCGCCGCTCTACGGGGTCGGGTGCGTCGGCGACATCGTCGGCATCGAGGAGCTCGACGACGGCCGCTTCAACATCGTGCTTCTCGGCACGGACCGCTTCCGGATCATCGGCGAGACCGAAAGCGACGCCGCCTATCGCTGCGCCGAGGTCGACATCCAGGCGTTCGACGACAGCGACCCGCCGCCGCTGTCGCTCGGGGCGCGCGCGGAGGTCGAGCGCGAGGCGCGGCGGCTAGGCGATGCGCTCGGGCTGGCGGTCGACTGGGCAGGGGTCAACCGGCTCGACGACGAAATGCTGGTCAACGCGATCGCTCAGGTCGCGCCGTTCGACATCGGCGCCAAGCAGGCGCTGCTCGAGGAGCCGACGCTCGCGAGCCGCGCGGACCTGCTGGTGCAACTGATGCAGTTCCACCGAGTGGCGGTGACCGGCGGCGTCGAGATCGAACCGACGCTGCAGTAGTTTAGATCGGCAAACCCCGAAGCAGCAGCGGCAGATCGCCGCTGGTGCCCCGCGCCTCGTTCGCCAGCCGGTTGCGCAACGGCGCGATTCGCCCGACCAGGCCCATGCCGAAGCGGCGGACGGCCGAGGCGGCTCTCCCCGGAACGCCGTAAATTCGGGTTAGGCTGTCGGTGGCGAAGGCGACTGACAAAGCGTCGAGCGAGCGCCAGCGCTGGTAGCGGTCGAGCAGCTGCCGGTCGCCGAGATCGAGCCCGAGCCGCGCGCCTTCGACCAACACCTGCGCCAGCGCAGCCGCGTCGCGGAAGCCAAGATTGAGCCCCTGGCCGGCGATCGGGTGGATCGCGTGCGCCGCGTCCCCAATCAGCGCCAGGCGCTGCGCCGTGATTTGTGCCGCATGATGGAAACCGAGCGGGAAGGACGAGCGCGGCGCAAGCATAACGACCTCGCCGAGGAAGCCGCCCATCGCGGCCCTGGCTTCCGCGGCAAAATCCTCGTCGTTGAGCGACAGCCAGCCGGCCGCATCGTCCTGCGGCACCGACCAGACGATGGCCGAGCGACGCCCGCCGGTGTCATCGGTCATCGGCAGCAGTGCGAACGGTCCCGACGGATAGAAAATCTCGTACGCCACATGGTCGTGCGGCCGCTCATGGCGAAGCACCGAGACGATCGCCTGGTGATCGTACGTCCAGCGCGCGACGCGGATACCCGCGGCTTCGCGTGTCGCCGAGTTGCGCCCGTCGGCGGCTACCAGCAGCGGGGCCGAGAGCTTGCGGCCATCCTCGAGCGCTACGGTCACTCCATGCTCGCCGCGACCGGCGCTCGTGACTTGCGATTTCCACAGCAGCCAGAGATTCTTGCCCGCCTCCGCCCGCGCCTGGAGCGCCGCGCGCAGGTTGCGGTTCTCGTGCATCCAGCCGAGCGCGTCCTCGTCGTCCGAATCGAAATGCAGCCCGCCCGGTTCCAGTCCATCGGCGACCGCGATGCGGCGGATCGGGCATCCGGGCTCGACGAGATGCGCCGTGACGCCGATCGTTTCGAGCATGCGCATCGAACTCGACGAGACCGCACTGGTCCGCCCGTCGAACGCGCTGGTCGCGCGCGGCGCGGGGTCGGCGGGATCGACGACAATGACTGACAGGCCGCTAGAATCGAGTGCGGAAGCGAGCGCGAGGCCGACCAGCCCGCCGCCGAAGATGATCACGTCCGCGCGGTCCATCGCGCTGCCCCTACGCGCCTGCCGCAATGACGCCAAGAAGTTCGCTTGACCGCGGACTCCCCGTGGGGGATTCTAGGCCAAGAGTTTGATCCGGGGGAATTATGGCGACGGTTGCCGCGCGCGCGCCCAAGCGAGAATTGGCGCCCGACTGGCGCGACGCGCTGCGCGAGGCGGTGCGGCGGCTGGCCGTGCGCACCTGGGGCGCGCTGCTGATCGCGGTCAGCATCGCCGGCGCGATTGCGCTCGCCAGCCATGATCCGAACGACCCGTCGCTGAGCACTGCCGCCGGCGGCCCGCCGGCGAACTGGCTGGGCGCCGCCGGCGCTTACACCAGCGACGCGCTGTTGCTTCTGTTCGGCATCGGCTCCGTGCTGTTCCTGCCGGTGATCGCGCTCGCCGGGTCGCGCATGGTCCGGCTCGAGCACGCCGGACGCGTGGTGCGCGGGCTTTTCATTGCCGCCATTGGCGCAGTGCTGCTCGGCGTCGCGCTGGGCCTGACCAGCGGCTCCGCCGTCTCCGGCTTGCCGGCCGGCTGGGGCGGCGCGCTCGGCCTCGCCGCCGCGCATGGCGTCGATGCCGCGGTCGGCCTGATCCAGAATCCCTCGGTCGCGGGACCGGTGCACCTGACCGCGCTCCTGCTGTTCGGCCTTGCCGGCCTTGCGGTCGGCTATCTCGCGCTCGGCCTCAGGCCCGAGGAGAAGGACTGGGTCGCGGGCATCTTCCGCCGCGACCCGCGTCCGCGGCGAATTGTGCCGCGCGCGACCGAGCTTCGCGAGGAACGCGATGCCGTCGCTGCCCCGCCCCGTTCGCGACCCACGGTCGCGGTCGCCGAGCCGGCGAGGCCGGTCGCTCCCGCCGGACGCGGCAATCGCAGGGCGGCCGCCCAGCCCGGGCTTGCGCTCGGCGATTCCTACGTCCTTCCGACCGTCGACCTGCTCGCGCGCGCGCCCGACAAGGGAAAGCAGCAGATCGACCGCGCGGGACTCGAACGCAACGCGCGCCTGCTCGAAAGCGTGCTCGAGGATTTCCACGTGCGCGGCGACATCGTCGAGGTCCGCCCCGGCCCCGTCGTCACCATGTACGAGCTCGAACCGGCGAGCGGGATCAAGGCCAGCCGCGTGATTCAGCTGGCCGACGACATTGCCCGCAACATGTCGGCGCTGTCGGCGCGCGTCGCGACCATCCCCGGCCGCAGCGTCATCGGCATCGAGCTCCCCAATCCCAAGCGCGAGCCGGTGTCCTTGAGCGAGCTGATCGGCAGCCAGGCATTCGAGGACCAGAACATGGCCCTGCCGCTGATCCTCGGGAAGAATATCGCTGGCGATCCGGTCATCGCCGACCTCGCGCCCATGCCGCACTTGCTCGTCGCCGGCACGACCGGATCGGGCAAGTCGGTCGGCCTCAACTGCATGATCCTGTCACTGCTCTACCGGTACGATCCGGACGAGGTGAAGCTGATCATGATCGACCCCAAGATGCTCGAATTGAGCATGTACGACGACATCCCGCACCTTCTCTCGCCCGTCGTGACCGAGCCGGGCAAGGCGATCCGCGCCCTGAAGTGGACCGTCGAGCAGATGGAGGAGCGCTACCGGATGATGGCGAACCTCGGGGTGCGCGCGCTGCCGAGCTTCAACGCCAAGGTGCGCGAGGCAAAGGCCAAGGGCTCGAAGCTCGGTCGGCGCGTGCAGACCGGCTACGACGCCGACACCGGCCAGCCGCTCTACGAGACTGAGCAACTCGAATATGAAGTGCTGCCGCAGATCGTCGTGGTGGTCGACGAGCTCGCCGACCTGATGATGACCGCCGGGAAAGAGGTCGAGTTCCTGATCCAGCGTTTGGCGCAAAAGGCGCGCGCGGCCGGCATCCACTTGATCATGGCGACGCAGCGTCCGTCGGTCGACGTCATCACCGGCGTCATCAAGGCGAACTTGCCGACGCGCATCAGTTTCCAGGTGACGAGCAAGATCGATTCTCGCACGATCCTCGGCGAGCAGGGCGCGGAGCAGCTGCTAGGCAAGGGCGACATGCTCTACATGCCGGGCGGCAAGCAGATCATCCGTGTCCACGGCCCCTTCGTCAGCGACGAGGAAGTCCGCGCGGTCGCCGAGCATTGGCGCAAGCAGGGCGCGCCCGAATATGTCCAGGCGGTCACCGAGGAGCCCGAGGACGGCGGCTATTTGTTCGACGGCCAGCCGACCGGCGAGGACGATGCCGAGACCCAACTTTATCGCAAGGCGGTGCAGATCGTCGCCGAAAGCCAGAAGGCCTCGACCTCCTACCTCCAGCGCCAGCTCCGCGTCGGCTACAATAGCGCCGCGCGCCTCATCGAGCGGATGGAGAAGGACGGCCTGGTCGGAATGCCCGACCATGTCGGCCGCCGCGAAGTCCTGATTGACCCCGACGGGCATCCAATCTGAATCAATTCATCCGACGCCGGATTCGGTTGACCGCAGAGCCGTTGGCTCCCGCGACGAAACGTGCGATTCCATCGACGTGCCGAGCGGAGACGAGCGATGAATATGCGTGCGATCGCCGAAGAGGTAGACCGGAACTACGACTATTTCCAACGGCACATGACCGAATATCTGCCCGACGAACTGGGGCGCTATGCACTTTTACGAAGCCGCGCGGTCGTGGGGTTCTTCGACAGCGCAGACGCCGCGGAGGAACGCGGCGAGCAGTTTGGCGATGGAATCTATTCCATCCAGCTGGTCGACCCCGCGCCGATTAATCTCGGCGCGTTCTCGAATGGCTGAAATCCGATGGAAGCACTCCGGACGTCGTCTCTTACTTCCGGTTGCGGTTCTCCCATCAGCAGCCGCTGAGAATCCGCACGATATCGAAGTGGTGGACGCGCTTATCGATACGGGAGCCACGGGAACGGGTCTGCGCCCAGACATTGCCGCCTCGCTCAATGTGCCGGGACGCGGAAAGCGCCGCGTGGTCACGGCCAACGGGGATATGCTCGTTCCGGAATATCGTATCCGCATCGGCTTCTATTGCGGCACCTTCAGCGATCAGCCGCGAGCGGACGGCAGTCCTTACGTCCTCGAGTTTGGATTGCTTGTACATGCCCTCCGCGAGAACTTCGCCTATCCTATGCTAATTGGCATGGACGTGCTCAGCAGCTGCGATCTTCATTTGCGGCGTGATCTGTCGGTACTCCTGCGCCTGCCGTAAGCCCTGTGGCGCGGAACCCCCGGGTTCAGTGCGCATTCAATGGGGAAACGCCAGTTTCCGGCGCAAAAATCCCCAGGAGCATATGATGACTTTCGCCAAACCCTTCGTGCGCGCGCTGATCCCGGCGGTGTTGGTCGCCGCCGCCCCGGCGGCCGCGGCGGAATCGCCCGACATGGCGCGCCTCAGCGCACACATCCGCTCGGTCCACACGATGACCGCGAATTTCACCCAGACCGATGCGCGCGGGCGCTCGGCCGCCGGAACGCTCCAGCTCAAGCGGCCGGGCAAGGTTCGCTTCGCTTATGGTAGCGGCGATCTGCTGCTCGTCTCCAACGGCAAGACCCTGACCTTCATCGACTACCAGGTCGGGCAGAAGTCGAGCTGGCCGCTCGGCCGCACCCCGCTCGGCGTCCTTCTGTCGGATTCGCCCAACCTCAAGGGCCGCGCCACAATTGTGCCCAGCGACGACTCGCGGGTCGTCAGCGTTCGCGCACGCGACCCGGCGCAATATGGCTCGATCACCCTTGTCTTCCTGCGCAACGGCTCGGCGCCCGGCGGCTTGCAGCTCTACGGCTGGACCGCGATCGACGCGCAGAACAAGCGCACGCAGGTGAAGCTCAGCAACGTCCGCTACAATGTAGCCGTGCCCGAGAGCGCGTTCACTTACGATGAGCCGAAGAAGCGCAGGTGAGCGATTAAAATAGTTTCATATTGCGACCTGTTCATCGCAATGTCAGGCACGGGTTCCTATATGGAAGCTCGATTCTGCAACAACCGGGGTTTCCCCCTGTTACCCGGGTAACGCAGAGTCCCTTGCGTGACGAACGCTAGGCGGCCCTCGCTCCACGCCCCCGGAGCGGGGGCCTTTTCTATTCCTCCTCCATCGCTCTACATCGGCTGCCGTGACCAGGATCAAGATCGCCTCGTGGAACATCAACTCGGTCCGCGCCCGACCGGCGCTGGTCGAGCGGCTGATCGCCGAGCAGCAGCCCGACATCCTGTGCCTGCAAGAAACCAAGGTGCTCGACGGCATCTTCCCGTTCGAACTGTTCGATCGCCACGGCTACGTCCATCGCCAGCTCAACGGCCAGCGCATGCACCACGGGGTCGCGATCCTGAGCCGAGTCCCGCTGAAGGATCCGGGCAAGCACGACTGGCAGGACAATGGCGAAGCGCGCCATATCGGCGTTCGCCTCGAATGCGGCATCCGGCTCGAGAACGTCTATGTGCCCGCGGGGGGCGACATTCCCGACCGCACGATCAATTCCAAGTTCGGGCAAAAGCTCGACTTCATCGGCCGGATGACCCGCTGGTCGGAAGGACTTCGCGAGCCGACGATCATCGTCGGCGACTTCAACGTCGCGCCGCTGGAATGCGACGTCTGGAGCCACAAGGCGCT
>DATEIK010000171.1:0-8316 GCA_035279065.1 Sphingomicrobium sp.
CGGCAAGCTCAATCTCAAGCAGCCCGCCAACGGCATCGCCCGAAGCCGCGACGAGGCATTGCAGGTCGCCGAGCGGATCGGCTACCCGGTGCTTCTGCGGCCGTCCTACGTGCTTGGCGGAAGGGGCATGGAGGTGGTCGACGGGCCGCAGCAGCTCGACCACTACATCGCCACGGCCGTCGCGGTGTCGGGGTCGTCGCCAGTGCTGATCGACCGTTACCTGCGCGACGCGATCGAGGTCGATGTCGACGCAATCTCCGACGGCGATGAGGTCGTGGTGTGCGGGGTGCTCCAGCATATCGAGGAAGCGGGCGTCCATTCGGGGGACAGCGCCTGCGCGATCCCGCCGCACAGCCTGAGCCCGGAGATCGTCAGGGAGATCGAACGGCAGACGCGCGATCTGGCCCGGGCGCTCAAGGTCAAGGGACTGATGAACGTCCAGTTCGCCGTGCAGGGCGAGGACGTCTACCTGATCGAGGTCAACCCGCGCGCGAGCCGCACCGTGCCGTTCGTCGCCAAGGCGATCGGGCGGCCGGTCGCGAAGTTCGCGGCTCGGGTGATGGCGGGAGAAAAGCTCGCCGATGTCGGCGAGATCCGACACGGACTCGACTATATCGCGGTCAAGGGCCCGGTCTTCCCCTTCGCTCGTTTCCCCGGCACCGATCCGGTACTCGGACCGGAAATGAAGAGTACCGGCGAAGTCATGGGAATCGATAGCGATTTCGACATGGCCTTCGCCAAGGCCCTGCTCGGCGCGGGGATGGTCCTGCCGCAGGGCGGGACGGCCTTCGTGTCGGTCAAGGACGCCGACAAGGACAATATCCTCCCCGCGGTGGAGAAGCTGGTCGAGCTTGGCTTCAACATCATCGCGACGGGCGGCACCGCAGCCCATCTCGAGGCCAAGGGGCTTCCGGTCAGCCCGATCAACAAGGTCGCGCAGGGACGACCGCACATCGTCGACCGGTTGCTCGACGGCGAGGTCGCGCTGGTGTTCAACACGACCGAGGGCTGGCAGTCGCTGAAGGATAGCCATTCGATCCGCGCGACCACGCTGGCCAAGCGCGTCCCCTATTTCACCACCGCGGCGGCAAGCATCGCCGCGACCCGGGCGATCGAGGCGGTGCGCGGCCACGCGCTTGAAGTCGCCTCGCTCCAATCCTATTATTCCCGGCTCTAAACGAGCTTCCAACCAGTCCTGTCCTTCCGACGCGTGGTGGCCGCCGCGCCGGGGCAGGTTTTGAAAAGGGTTTTTGCGACATGGCGAGTGCCGACAAGGTGCCGATGCTGGCCGAGGGCCACCGCAAGCTCAACGACGAGCTGCGGCGCCTGAAGAACGAGGAGCGCCCCCAGATCGTCGAGGCGATCGAGGCAGCGCGTGCCCACGGCGACCTCTCTGAGAACGCCGAATATCATGCGGCCAAAGAGCGGCAGGGCCAGGTCGAGGCGACGATCGCCGACCTCGAGGACCGCCTCAGCCGCGCGATGGTCATCGACCCGACCACGCTGTCGGGCGACAAGGTGGTGTTCGGCGCGACCGTCACCCTGACCGACGAGGACGGCAAGAAGATCAAATACCAGCTGGTGGGCCAGACGGAGGCCGACGCCAAGGACGGCCGGATCAGCTACAATTCGCCGCTCGGGCGCGCGCTGATCGGGCGCCAGAAGGGCGACGAGGTCGAAGTGACCACCCCGTCCGGCGACCGCTATTACGAGATCAAGAAGGTCGAGTTCGTCTGATCGGTGCAATGAAGACCATTCCGCGCACCGCGACCGTCGCGATCACCGCGCTGACGGTGATCGCCTGGATCCTGACTGTCGCCGCGGGGCAATCCGACAATGCGACGCTGGCGCTGGGCTTCATCCCGGCGCGGTTCAGCGGCCTGCCGGTGCCGTGGCCGGCGCTGCCGCCCTTCCTGACGCCCTTGAGCGCGACGCTGGTCCACTCGGGCTTCATCCACCTCGGCTTCAACATGCTGATCTTCGTCTGGTGCGGGACCAACGTCGAGCGTGTGCTCGGCTGGTTCGGGGTGATTGCTCTCTATTTCGTCGGCGCGTTCGCGGCTGCCTTGGCGCAATGGGGCGTGGATCCCTACAGCACCGTGCCAATGATCGGCGCCAGCGGCGCGATCAGCGCGGTGATCGGCGCGTTTGCGCTGAGCTTCGGACGACCGCGGCGCTTCACGTCATCCGTGACTGCGAACCGGTGGATCAATGCGCTGTGGCTGATGGTCGCCTGGGTCGTGCTCCAGCTGATGATGGGCTGGCTCGCGGGCGGGCAGGGCTATCTGCTGGCGACCCCGGCGCACGTCGGCGGGTTCGCTGCCGGGCTGCTGCTCCAGCGGCCGCTGCTGCTGTGGCGCTACCGCAAGGCTTAGCCGGCCGGCTCGCGCGGCCGGGCGATGCCCGGGATGTCCCCTTCGAGGGTCGGTTCGAGCAGCCGGTGGAGGTGGACGATGACGTACTTCATCTCCGCATCGTCGACCGTGCGCTGGGCCTTGCCGCGCCACGCGTCCTCGGCGGCGGCGTAGCTGTCATAGACCCCGACGAGGTCGATCGTGCCGAGGTCGAAGTCGAGCGTGCGCGGGTCCTTGACCCGCCCACCGAAGACCAGGTGGAGCTTGCTCATCGGGTGAGGTTCACCCCTTGTTGCGCGCCGCGTCAAGCGCGGCCTGGCCCGAGGCCTTGGCAGCGTCGGTCACGCCCTGGAACAGGCTGCGGATCGTCTCCTCCCCCTTTTCCCGGTTGAGGCCGAGCGCGTTGAGCTTGTCGTTGCCGGTGTCCTTCGCTGCCCTGTACGCGGCACGGGCCGTGTCCTTCACGCGCTTGGCGGTGGGGCGGACCAGCCGCGTCTCGGCATCCGTGCGTGGCAGCAGCGCGGCGATCAGCGCGCCTGCCGCGATCCCGCCGGCAAGCGCGATCAGCGGCGCTTCGGTGAGGTTGCTCGCAGCCTTTCGGCCCGCGCCCGACACGCTGTCGCGCGCGCTTTCATAGGCTTCGATCGCCCGCTGGCGTGCCGAGCTGCCGGTATCGGCGGTGGTGTCGTCGTCGATCATTGCGCACTCTCCGTTTGATCTTCTGTTTTGGTCGCCTTCCGGCGCTTTCTGCCCGCCCTCTTGTCCGAAACCCCGTTCACCAGCTTGCCCGCCAGATCCATCAGCGGCTCACGGGCGATGAACATGGCGATCGCCGCGACTACGCCGGTCGCCGCGTACGGCCGCGCCCGGACCGCGTCGACCGCGTCTTCGGCAAGGTCGGCGCCCTTGTCCTTGGCTTTCTCCCACACCTCTTCCATCAGGCGGTGGG
The DNA here is from genome assembly GCA_035279065.1 of Sphingomicrobium sp. Taxonomy (GTDB): domain Bacteria; phylum Pseudomonadota; class Alphaproteobacteria; order Sphingomonadales; family Sphingomonadaceae; genus Sphingomicrobium. The sequence continues at coordinate 3,304 of DATEIK010000171.1, forward strand.
GCGCAAACTGGCGCGACAGCTCCTGCAGCGAGGCCGTCAGCCTGATGCGTGTCCGGTCGACCTCGACCTCGGCGGCCTTGACCGGGTCGTCGCTCATCGTTGGTCCTCCAGGTCACGCAGCGCCAGCCAGACCAGCAGCCCGGCGATCCCCGCGGCGAGAAGCGCCGAGACGATCGCTCCGCCCAGAGGGCCGATCCAGCGGGCGAGCGCGATCGCGATTCCGACGAACAAGGTCACCAGCCCGGCAATCGCGAGCACCGCGGCGATGGCGAACAGGATGGCGGCGCGGACATAGCTGCCCGCAAGTTCGATCGCGCGCGCCTTGATCAGGTCGAGCTCGGCCCGCCCATAATCGATCGCGTCGTCGAACACCTGCTCGATCAGGTCACCGATCGAACGCTCGTCAGGCGCGGGAGGCGGGTCGGCCGGCTTCAACATCAGTCGTCGTCATCCTCGTCTTTCGGGAGACCGCTCTTCAGCAGCCGGGCGACGACGAAACCGACCACCGCGGCTCCCGCCAGCGCGACGCCCGGGCTGTTGCGGACGAAATTGCGCGTGTCCTCGATCAGCTCGTCGGGATCCTTGGACGCGATGGTATTGGCCGTGTTCTCGATCGCTCCCGCCGCGCGGCGCGCATAATCGCCATATTCGGGGCCGAGCCGATCCTCGATCCCGTCGGCGGTGTCGCCGATCATCTTCGAGACGTTGGCCAGCGCTTCGGCGGTCCGCTCGAGCCCCTGGCTGACGATGCCACGCGCTTTCTCGCCCGCCTGCGTCGAGAATTGCTCGCGCCCGCTGCGGATACGGTCGGCGATGCCGCCCGAGCCCGTCGCGGAAATCCCCGGATCGTCGATCGTCAAGGTCGTTCCTCCTTCATCGGCGGCCGCGCGGTCGGTCGCGATCGCGCCGCTGTTCTCCGGCTCCGCCGGTTCGATGATCGTGTCCGTCCCGTCGGGCAGGTCGGCGGTTTTCTGGTCAGCCATGGCAATACCTCCTTTGGCCGCTCAACGGGGCGAGGCCAGACCTCGTTCCGGCACGCCGCGGCGAAAGTTGCACGCCCCGACGCCCCGATTATAGGCTTTGGCCATACCCTCATATTGTTACGCCTCCGCAAGAAGGAAAGCCATGACCGCGATTGCCGCCGTGCACGCCCGACAAGTCCTCGACAGCCGGGGCAATCCGACGGTCGAAGTGGACGTCACCCTGGCCGACGGCAGCATGGGCCGCGCCGCCGTCCCGTCGGGCGCGTCGACCGGAGCGCACGAAGCGGTTGAGCTGCGCGACGGCGACAAGAGCCGCTGGGGCGGGAAGGGCGTCACGAAGGCCGTGGCGGCCGTGAACGGCGAGATCGCGAAGGCGGTAATTGGCCGCGAGGCCGAGGACCAGGCCGGGCTCGACCGCGCGATGATCGCGCTCGACGGGACTGCCAACAAGGGGCGACTCGGCGCCAATGCGATCCTCGGCGTCAGTCTCGCCAATGCCAAGGCCGCGGCGAAAGCGGCGGGGATGCCGCTTTACCGCTATGTCGGCGGGGCCGAGGCGAACCTGCTGCCCGTGCCGATGATGAATATTTTGAACGGCGGCGTGCACGCCGACAACGGCATCGACTTCCAGGAATTCATGGTGATGCCGGTCGGCGCGCCGAATTTCGCCGAGGCGCTGCGTTGCGGAGCGGAGATTTTCCACGCACTGAAGGCGGCGCTTCATTCCGCCGGCCTGTCCACGGCGGTGGGTGACGAGGGCGGGTTCGCACCGGCGGTCCAGTCATCCCGCGAGGCGCTCGACTATATCGAGAAAGCTGTGTCGAACGCCGGTTATTCGCTTGGCCAGGACGTGGTGCTCGCGGTCGATTGCGCGGCGAGCGAATATTTCAAGGATGGCGCCTATCGGATGGTGGGCGAAGGAAAGACGCTTTCGCCAGCCGAAAACGCCGACTTCCTCGCGGATCTCGCGGCGAATTATCCGATCGCCTCGATCGAGGACGGCATGGACGAGGACGACTGGGCCGGGTGGAAGTTGCTGACCGAGAAGCTGGGCGGCCGCGAGCAGCTCGTCGGCGACGATTTGTTCGTGACCAACGTTACGCGGCTCCAGCAAGGCATCGACGACGGCATCGCCAATTCGATCCTGATCAAGGTCAACCAGATCGGCACGCTGACCGAGACGATCGACGCGGTGCGCCTCGCCCATTCCAACGGCTATACCGCGGTCATGTCGCACCGCTCGGGCGAGACCGAGGATTCGACCATCGCCGACCTCGCAGTCGCCTTGAGCTGCGGGCAGATCAAAACCGGCAGCCTGGCGCGGTCCGACCGCACGGCAAAGTACAACCAACTGCTGCGCATCGAGGAGGAGCTTGGGGAAGCGGCGCGCTATCCCGGCCGGGCGGCGCTGAAATCGTACAACCCACAATAGTTGGACGCATCTTCCACAACTTTATCCGCGAAGTATCCACCAAAGCATTCTTTTCACTTGCGTTGGTGACTCGACCGTGATTCTCTGATGACGTCATGGGCGGGGCGTCGCGCAGTTATGGTCTCATTCGCCGGTCGGCGGTGCCGGCGCTGGCTCTGCTGATCGTCGGGACGTTCGCCGGGCATGCGATCGCCGGGCCCAACGGAATCCTGGCGTGGGGCGGTTATCACCGGGCGCTGAAGGAGCGGCAGGCCGAGCTCGCCCAGCTCGAGCAGGAGAAAGCGCAGCTCCGGCACCACTCCGCGCTGCTCGACCCGCGCAAGGCCGATCCCGACATGGCCGACGAGCTGGTGCGCAAGGACCTGGGCCTGGTGCGCCCGGATGAGGTCATCGTCCCGCTGCAATAGTTGCCGCCTGCACGAGCGCCACTTATAGGCGGGCGAGCTTATCCCAGAAGTGAGAGTGCCGTGGCGCGAACCGCCAAAAAAGCTGCCGCATCGTCGGCTCCGCAACCCGAGATCGAGCGGCCGCCGCAGCCCAGGCGCTACAAGGCGTCCAACGACGAGATGATGCAGCTCTATCGCGAGATGCTGCTCATCCGCCGCTTCGAGGAGCGGGCCGGGCAGCTATACGGGCTCGGGCTGATCGGCGGATTCTGCCACCTCTATATCGGGCAGGAAGCGGTAGCGGTCGGCCTGCAGAGCGCGATGACCGTCGGGAAGGACAGCGTCATCACCGGCTACCGCGACCACGGGCACATGCTCGCCTACGGGATCGACCCCAAGGTGATCATGGCCGAGCTGACCGGCCGCGCGGCCGGCATCTCGAAGGGCAAGGGCGGGTCGATGCACATGTTCAGCGTCGACCATGGCTTCTACGGCGGCCACGGCATTGTCGGCGCCCAGGTCCCGCTTGGCACTGGCCTCGCGTTCAAGCACAAATATGCTGAGGACGGGGGCGTGTGCCTCACCTATCTCGGCGACGGCGCGGTCAACCAGGGCCAGGTCTACGAGGCCTTCAACATGGCCAAGCTGTGGGACCTGCCGGTGATCTACGCGATCGAGAACAACAAATATGCGATGGGGACGAGCATCTCGCGCTCCTCGTCGGAGCCTTTGCTGTACCGGCGCGGCGAGGCGCACCGCATCCCCGGCCTTCAGGTCGATGGCATGGACGTGCTCGCGGTGCGGGGGGCGGCCGACGTCGCGCTCGAGTGGACGCGCTCGGGCAAGGGGCCGATCATCATCGAGTTCCTGACGTATCGCTACCGCGGCCATTCGATGTCCGACCCGGCCAAGTACCGGACGCGTGAGGAAGTGCAGGACGTGCGCGAGCATAACGATCCGATCGACCATGCCGCGAAGGAGCTCGAGAAGCTCGGAGTCAGCGAGGACGAGCTGAAAGCGATCGACAAGGAAATCAAGGATATCGTAGTCGGCGCTGCGAAGTTTGCCGAAGATGCGCCCGAGCCCGAGCCGGCTGAGCTCTACACCGACGTGCTGGTGGGGAGCTACTGATGGCGACCGAGCTCAAGATGCCCGCGCTCTCCCCGACGATGGAGGAGGGGACGCTCGCCAAGTGGCTGGTGAAGGAAGGCGATGACGTCAAATCGGGCGACATCCTGGCCGAGATCGAGACGGACAAGGCGACGATGGAGTTCGAAGCAGTCGACGAGGGGAAGATTGCCAAGATTCTGGTGCCGGAAGGCACCGATGGGGTGAAGGTCGGCCAGCCGATCGCGTTGCTCGCGGGCGATGGCGAACAGGTCAGCGACGTGCCTCCGGCGCTGGCCCCGAGCGAGGCCCAGCCCAAGCCGGCGTCGACGGAAGAGCCGTCGATCCAGCAGCCGGAATCGCAGCAGGAAGAAGCGACGCCGACCCCGCACGTGTTCGAGACCGCGGCGCGCGACCTGGTCGCGGATGTTGCCAAGACCCACGACGACCCCGAAGTGCCCGAGGGTACGCCGCTTGTCAGCATGACGGTGCGCGAGGCGCTGCGCGACGCCATGGCCGAGGAGATGCGCAAGGACGAGCGCGTGTTCGTGATGGGCGAGGAGGTTGCCGAATACCAGGGCGCCTACAAGGTTACGCAGGGCCTGCTCGACGAGTTCGGGGCCAGGCGCGTCGTCGACACGCCGATCACCGAATATGGCTTCGCCGGGCTCGGCACCGGCGCGGCGATGGGGGGCTTGAGGCCGATCGTCGAGTTCATGACCTTCAACTTCGCCATGCAGGCGATCGACCACATCATCAACTCGGCCGCCAAGACGCTCTACATGGCCGGCGGCCAGATGGGCTGCTCGATCGTGTTCCGCGGGCCGAACGGCGCGGCGGCGCGCGTCGCCGCCCAGCATTCGCAGTGCTATGCCAGCTGGTACGCGCACTGCCCCGGCCTCAAGGTGATCGCCCCCTACAGTGCCGCCGACGCCAAGGGCCTGCTCAAGTCGGCGATCCGCGACCCCAACCCGGTGGTGTTCCTCGAGAACGAGGTGCTGTACGGCCAGAGCTTCCAGGTGCCGACCGATCCCGAGTGGATTGTCCCGATCGGCAAAGCCAAGGTCGTGCGCGCCGGCGATGCCGTCACCATCACGGCCTTCTC
>DATEIK010000172.1:0-17485 GCA_035279065.1 Sphingomicrobium sp.
CGTGGTGAACGGCAGCGCCTCGAGCTTGCGCAGCGTCGGCAGCCACGTCTTCGTCGAGACGGTGAAGCCGTAGGGCGTTGGCGCAACGACGATGTCGCCGGTGGCGACGACGCGCTGCCGCGGCATCCACCCGATCATGTCGCCGTGCGTGTTGCCGACGCCGAGGAAGCGAAACTCTACGGGCGCGACGGGATCGTCGATCAGCAATCGGTCGGCCACGGTCTCGGTCGGAAGGACGACATAATTCCCCATCTGGCGCTTGACGCGCTGGGCGATCCACTTCGCCTCGATCGCGTACTGGCGGCGCATCGCCGGCGGATTCGACGCCTTTTTCGACTCTTCAGTGAGCGCCTTCACATTGTCCGCCGCAGTCTTGCGGCGAGCGCCGTCGAGCGCCGGGTCGGCTTTGCCGACGCCGGTCTTCAATTCGGTCTTCATATATTCCGCGGTCGCCGGCGTCGCGATCACCCGCGCGCTCGGGAAGCTTTCGAGGATCCCCGGGATGCCGAGCGGATGGTCGTTATGCCAATGGCTGATGCCGACCGCCTTGATCGGCTTCTGGGTCAGGCGGCGCACCGCACGCACCACTTCCCGTCCGTCGGCGATGGTGCCGCCGCTGTCCATCAGCACCACGCCATCCGACTGCTCGATGATCTCGACGTTGCCGATGACCGCGGCCCACAGACGATCGGGCTGGCGCATCACCCAGATGTGCGGCGCGATCTTCTCGGGCGGCATCAGGCAGCCGATGCAGTCGCTTCGAGGATTGAGCGGCGCGGAAGCCGCCGGCGCAGCCAGCAGGACGCCCACGAGCAAGCTTGCAGCGGATAGACGCATCACATCCCACTCCAGAAAATCCGAGCCAGGGGCTGTGCGGGCAAGTGTCGATGCGGCAAATCAAGAAAGGCTAAATTTTCCATGCGGCGAAGTCCGGCTATGACCGGCCTGCGATGAACCTTCAGAGCGGCATCGGCAGCCACCGCATCGGCGAGTGGCATTTCCACCCCGGCTCGGGCGAGCTCCGGCGCGGCTCCGATGTCCGCCGGCTGGAGCCGCGCGCGGCGCGGACGCTCGAGCTGCTCTTGGAAGCGCGCGGGAGCGTCGTCAGCCACGAGCGGCTGATCCACGAGGTGTGGAGCGGCCGCACGCTGTCCGAGAACAGCGTCGCGGTGGTCGTGGGGCAGCTGCGCCGCGCGCTCGGCGACGATGCGCGCGATCCGAAGCTGATCGAAACCATCCCCAAGCGCGGGTACCGCCTGGTCGTCGAGGCTTCGCCGGTCACAGCAGCACGGCGGCGATACCTTCTGCTGGCGCTGGTGCTCGCCGTCCTCGTCGTCGGTACCGTGGTGGGCCTGCGCGCGATGCTGGCCGCAGGGCCCGACATCGCCATGGCCGACATCCCCAACCAGACCGGCGAGGCGCGCTATGACCCGCTGGCGCGGGCGACGACCGAATTGATGCTCGCCGAGCTCAGCAAGCGCGGCTACGAAGTCGATCGCGGCGGCGACGGGCCGCTCAAGATCAGCGGCAAGCTCGTGATGTGGAGCGGCGAGCCCTATCTCGGGCTTTCGGCGACCGACTCCAGGGGGGTGGTGCGCTGGTCGGCGATGATCCGCGGAACGCCCGACGCGGTTCCCGCGGGGCTCCACGCGGCGCTCGACGACTTTCAAAAAAAGGTGCCGCGCTAGGCCGGCGAGAAGGGTTGCGCGCGCGCCGGCCGGCCCCTAGTTAGCGCGCCGAGTGGGCGTGTAGCTCAGTGGTAGAGCACTGTGTTGACATCGCAGGGGTCGCAAGTTCAATCCTTGCCACGCCCACCATTTTTCCCCTTAGAACAATCAGTTGGCAGGCCTAACCAAGGGCACGTGATACGCCTCGAGCAGATGGCGGAGGTCGCCTGAACGGCGGGCGAGAACGCGGTCCACGTCCTTCAACAGCTGCTGGTTGTCGCGCTCGACTGCGCGGACGATGTCCGATGCCGGGCTCGCCTCACGATAATCGCCGTAAAGCATATAGCCGCGGATGTTGCCGACGATGCCGCGGCGAGTGAGGGCGTGCGCCGGCGGCGTGTTGCTGAAGTCGTCGCCGACCATCTGGACGCCGATCCTGAGCTGGCGCAGGCGCGGATCGTCGAGCGTGAGGCCTGCGAGCTTGTCGCTCGTGCGGGTCAGGAACACGTAGGTCGAGCGATAATAGGGGCGCGACGTCGCGGCCATCTCGACGTTACTGCCGATGCCCGGCCAGAAATCGCACTTCGCCTCGTTGAGCGTGTTGCGGATATAGCCCCGGCGCTGTGCCCACCACACGTATTGGAGCTTCGCGTGAAGATCGGACGCGATTAGCCCGGCGAGCTTGTCTCGAACCCTTGGCCGGCGCGGTCGAGCTCGATCCCGCGCGGGCGGGGGCCGGTCGCGAGCTGGCCTTCGATGCGGCCAGTGGCGCCATCGACGATGCTGACCTGGTTCGATCCTTCATTGGAGACGAACACCGTGTCGTTCGAGGCTTGAGGACGTGCGCACGAGCCGAGCGCAACGAGCGTGACCAGGACAATCGCGATACGCACGCGGCGTCCCTAGGACGGGGCGCCGCGATTGCTAATGAAATCTGCCGCTTCGGTCAGCCAAGACCGAGCAGGCCGGGATCGGTCTGGACGGTCACCTGGCCTTCTTGGGCCGCGCTGACGCCGATCAACAGCACCGAGGAATTGCCGCCGTCGAAGGTGCCGAGCAGCGAGGTCTCGCCATGATAGGAAACCTCCGTCCAGGTAACCGCGTCGGGGACGACGATCGTGTCGATGCCGAGGTCGAAGCCGATCAGCTCGTCGTGCCCCGATCCTGACGCGAAGGTGTAGGTGCTCGCCGAGACGCTGGCGGAATCCCAGATGAAATCGTCGCCATGACCACTGGAAACCTGGCCGGTCGTGTTGTCGGGATACAGCACGAAACCCTCGGGCATTGCGTTCATCTGGCTGGCGGTCACCCCAACAAGGGTGATCGTGCGCCCGCTCGCGATCTGCAGCTGAGCGGCGCTGCCGTAGCTCGTAGGCACATCCACCCATTGCTGCGCCATGATCTGCGCGACGCTCGAGTTGCTGGCGTCGATGTACAGCGAGTCCACCGCCGGATTGAAGTCGAGGATGGTCCCGGCATAGGCCTCGAACTCGTCGCGGACGCCGTCGATGACGACCGTGTTGCCGGCGTAGGTGCCGCCGACGAGGATATCGGAGGAGGCATTGCCGAACAGCTGGTCGCTCCCGGTTCCGCCGATGGCCGTGCTGGTGCCGGACGATCCGGCCATGAAGATGGCGTCGTCGCCGCCACCACCGTCAACCACGCGAGCGACGGTCCCGCCGCGGAGCTCGAGATAGTCGTTGAGGTTGGTGCCGATGATCTTCTCGAAATTCTTGATCGTGTCGTCGAGCCGCGGCGCTCCCGCCAGCTGGCGATCCGAATAATCCCACCAGCTCCCGGTGAAGACCGCGTTGGTCCAGATGTGCGAGTGGTCGGTGCCGCTCGTGGCGATGACGATGTCGAGACTGACGCCGTGCGTCGTGATCCCGCCGAGGTCGAGCGTGTCGTAGCCGGCGCCGCCATCGTAGGTCGTGTGCGTCAGCGCGTCGTACGTCGCGACCTGCTTGGTGTCGTTGCCCCTGGTGCCGCTCCACTTGAGCATGCTGCCGCCACCACTTCCGCCCGGCTTGGTCATCGAATGCCTCCCGTCCGCTCTTCACACGGAGGCGCCGCGCGACTCAGCGAACGCTCCGCAGCGGGGGATTGGCATCAATCCAATGACCTCGACCATCACCCAAACGGGTGAGGCGAGCAGGGGCTAGAGGCAGGCCTCGAGATAGGGCTGGTCGAAGCCGAACTGCTTGGCCTTGTCGAGCGTGTAGGGGCGCAGGCCCATCGAACGATACTCGCCGATGATTTTCCCGTCGGCGCTCTCGTCCATATATTCGAACTTGAACAGCTCCTGGGTGACGATGACTTCGCCCTCCATGCCGATGACCTCGGTGATGTTGGTCGTTCGGCGCGAACCGTCGCGGAGGCGCTTCACCTGGACGATGAGGTCGACCGAATCTGCGATCTGGCGGCTGATCGCCTCCTTCGGAATCTTGATGTCGCCCATCATCACCATGTTCTCCATGCGCGCGAGGCACTCACGCGGGGAGTTGGAGTGAAGCGTCGCCATCGACCCGTCGTGGCCGGTGTTCATCGCCGCCAGGAGGTCGAAACACTCCTGGCCGCGAATTTCGCCGAGGATGATGCGGTCGGGGCGCATACGCAGCGCGTTGATGACGAGGTCGCGAATGGTGATCGCGCCTTGCCCTTCCAGGTTCGGCGGGCGGGTTTCGAGCGGCAGCCAGTGCGGCTGCTGCAGCCGAAGCTCGGCCGCATCCTCGATGGTGATCACGCGCTCGCCCGGGTCGATCATCTTCGACAGAGCGTTGAGCATGGTCGTCTTACCCGAGCCGGTACCGCCCGAGATGATGACGTTCATTCGGCTGGCGCCCGCGATCTTGAGCACGGTCGCCATTTTGTCCGACATCGAGCCGAAGCCCTTCATCATGTCGAGCGTGATCGGCTTTTCGGAGAACTTACGGATCGAGATGGCCGTGCCGCGAAGCGACAGCGGCGGAACGATGACGTTGACGCGGCTGCCGTCCTGAAGGCGCGCGTCGCACAGCGGGGTGGTCTGGTCGATGCGGCGGCCGACCTTGTTGACGATCCGCTGGGCGATCTGGAACAGATGCTCCTCGTCGCGGAACTGGATTTGGGCAATCTCGAGCTTGCCCTTGCGCTCGATGTAGGTCTGCTCGGGACCGTTGACCATGATGTCGCTGACCGCCGGGTCGGCGAGCAATTCCTCGAGCGGGCCGAGGCCGAGAAGCTCGTCGACCAGCACCTTCTCCAGCGCGAACTGCTCGCGCCGGTTGAGGTTGATCTTGAGCTCGGTCAGCACCTCCGAGATGATCGGTCGGAATTCCTCGGCAAGCTCGTCCTTGCTGAGCGTGGCGGCCGCCTCCGGGTCGACGCGCTCGAGCAGGCGCGGAAGCACCTGTTCCTTGATCCGGTGGACAGAGGCTTCGAAGCCCTCGGACTTGCTGCTGCCTTGTTCGCCGCTCGCGTTCTGGCGCGCCGTCAGGCGGTCCATTGCGCCATTCGACGGTCCGCCGGGCGAATCCGGCGCGGTTTCCGCCGGAAGCGAAAGCTCGTCGACCGGCGGGAACTGGTCTCCGCCGTCGAGCGGGGAAGCAGATGCCGAAGGGCTGCCCTTCATCGGCTTGGCGACGCCAAAGGCTGGCCGCCCGCCACCCATTCCCCCACGCTTACCGAATGCGCTCATGCCCTGCCTGCGGTTTGCTGCTGATAACCGCGGTGGTGAATAGGCGCGAAACTTTTAGAAAATGCTAACTGGGTTAACTCCGGCCGTATCGGAGATGATTAACCGGCGCTCTCCGCAAGCACCGTCAGCCCCTTGTCGCTGACCTCCGCGAAACCGCCGGTGACGGCGATCTTCTCGGGCTGCGCGCCGGCGGTGCGATAGACCGCAATCTCCGCGTTGCGCAGCGTGGTCATGTAAGGCGCGTGGCCCGCCATGATGCCGCTGTCGCCCTCGGTGCCAGGCACGACGACCATGTGGACGTCTTCGGACAGCACGAGGCGGTCGGGCGTCACCAGCTCGAAATGCAGGTCGGCGGCCAATTACGCCTCCTGGGCCAGCTTCTCGGCCTTGGCGACCGCTTCGTCGATCCCGCCGACCATGTAGAAGGCGCTTTCCGGCAGGTGATCATATTCGCCGTTCACGACGGCCTTGAACGAGCGCACCGTGTCTTCGACCTGGACGAACTTGCCCGGGATGCCGGTGAACACTTCGGCGACGTGGAACGGCTGCGACAGGAAGCGCTGGATCTTGCGGGCGCGGCCGACGATCAGCTTATCCTCTTCCGACAGCTCGTCCATGCCGAGGATGGCGATGATGTCCTGCAGGCTCTTGTAGCGCTGCAGCGTCTCCTGGACGGCGCGGGCGGTCTCGTAATGCTCCTGCCCGACGACCGCGGGTGTCAGGACGCGGCTGGTCGAATCGAGCGGGTCGACCGCGGGGTAGATGCCGAGCTCGGAGATCGCGCGGCTGAGCGTCGTCGTCGCGTCGAGGTGGGCGAAGGACGTGGCCGGAGCCGGGTCGGTCAAGTCGTCGGCGGGGACGTAGATGGCCTGCACCGAGGTGATCGAGCCCTTGTTGGTCGAGGTGATGCGCTCCTGCAGCGTGCCCATGTCGGTCGCGAGGGTGGGCTGGTAGCCCACCGCCGAGGGGATGCGGCCCAAAAGCGCCGACACTTCCGATCCCGCCTGGGTGAAGCGGAAGATATTGTCGACGAAGAACAGCACGTCCTGGCCTTCCTGGTCGCGGAAATATTCTGCCTGGGTGAGGCCGGACAGAGCGACGCGGGCGCGGGCGCCCGGCGGCTCGTTCATCTGCCCGAACACCAGCGCAACCTTGGAGCCTTCCGGGGTCGGGTTGCCATCCTTGTCCTTGGCGATGACCCCCGCGTCGAGGAACTCGTGATAGAGGTCATTGCCCTCGCGGGTGCGCTCGCCGACCCCGGCGAACACCGAAACGCCGCCGTGGCCCTTGGCGATGTTGTTGATCAGCTCCTGGATGAGCACGGTCTTGCCCACGCCGGCGCCGCCGAACAGGCCGATCTTGCCGCCCTTGGCGTAGGGTGCGAGCAGGTCGATGACCTTGATGCCCGTGACGAGGATCGAGGCTTCGGTCGACTGGTCGATGAAGGCCGGGGCCTCGGCGTGGATCGGGGCCGAGATGTCGCTGCCGATCGGGCCGCGGTCGTCGATCGGCTCGCCGACGACGTTCATGATGCGGCCGAGCGTCTTGGGCCCGACGGGAACGCGGATTTGCGATCCCGTGGAATTGACCGCCTGGCCACGGGTCAGACCATCGGTCGAATCCATGGCGATGGTGCGAACGACGTTCTCGCCGAGGTGCTGCGCGACCTCGAGCACCAGGCGGTTGCCGTGATTGTCGGTCTCGAGCGCGGTGAGGATCGGCGGCAGGTCGCCTTCGAAGGCGACGTCGACGACCGCACCGATGACCTGCGCGACGCGGCCGACGAGGTTGCTCGTCTGCGCGGTCGCGGCGGGCTTGCCGGCGGCGGCCGCCTTCGGGGCGGCTTTCTTGCGGGGCTTCGTGTCGGTGGCGGCGGTGGCCATGTCTCTTACTCTTCCCTTCGTTCCCCGGCGCAGGCCGGGGTCCAGTCCTAAACAAAATTCGGCGCGGAAGCGCCGCCTGGGCCCCGGCCTTCGCCGGGGAACAGGAACTAGAGAGCCTCGGCTCCCGAAATAATCTCAATCAATTCCGTCGTGATCACCGCCTGGCGGGTCCGGTTGTACTGGATCGACAGGCGGTTGATCATGTCGCCGGCGTTGCGCGTCGCATTGTCCATCGCGGTCATCTGGCTGCCGTAGAAACCGGCCTGGTTCTCGAGCAAAGCGCGATAGATCTGAACCGAGATGGCGCGCGGAATGAGGTCGTTGAGGATCTCTTCCTCGTCGGGTTCATATTCGATCGCGGCGAGCGATGCCGGGCCGGTCGCCTTCTCGTCCGCGGCGCACGGCGGGACCGGGATGATCTGGTCGATCGTCGGCTCCTGCACCAGCGTCGAGCGGAAGGTCGCATAGGCGAGGTGGACGACATCGATGCCGTCGGTCTGAAAGCGGTCGATGATGTCCTTGGCGATCGCCTGGGCGTCCGCATAGGACGGGTTCTTGATCTCGCTGGTGTCGAACTGCGCGATGATGCTCTTGGGGAACAGGCGCTGGATCACCGGGCGGCCCTTGCGGCCGACGATGTAGAACAGCACCGTCTTGCCCTCGGCGATCAGCTCATCGGCCTTGCGCCGCACGGCGCGGACGATGTTGCTGCTGAACGCGCCGGCGAGCCCGCGATCGGCAGTCGCGACGATGATCAGGTGCGTATCGTCCTTGCCCGTGCCGACCATCAGCTTCGGGCTTTGCGGGCCCGGCGTGATCTTCGCCGCCAGCGACGACACGACCTCGGTCATGCGCGACGAATAGGGCCGCGCCGCGGTCGCATTCTGCTGGGCACGGCGCAGCTTGGACGCCGCGACCATGTTCAGCGCCTTGGTGATCTTCTGCGTCGACTTGACTGAGCCGATGCGGAGCTTGAGGGCCTTGAGTGAAGCCATTTAGGCGAAGGTCTTCCCGAACTCGGTCAGCGCGTCCTTGAGCGCCGCCGCGGTGTCGTCCTTCAGTTCCTTCGAATCCCGGATCGCCTTCAGGACCTTCGGGTTGTCCGAGCGCAGGTAGCTCAGCATCGCCGCCTCGTAGCGGACCACGTCCTTCACATCGACGGCGTCGAGGAAGCCCTGGGTGCCGGCGAAGATCGACGCGACCTGCTCCTCGACCGGCATCGGTGCATATTGCGGCTGCTTCAGCAGCTCGGTCAGGCGTGCGCCGCGAGCCAGCAGGCGCTGCGTTGCCGCGTCGAGATCCGAGCCGAACTGCGCGAACGCGGCCATCTCGCGATATTGGGCGAGCTCGAGCTTGATCGAGCCGGCGACCTTCTTCATCGCCTTGGTCTGCGCGGCGGAGCCGACGCGGCTGACCGACAGGCCGACGTTAATCGCCGGGCGGATGCCCTGGTAGAACAGGTCGGTCTCGAGGAAGATCTGGCCGTCGGTGATCGAAATGACGTTGGTCGGGATGTAGGCCGACACGTCGCCTGCCTGTGTCTCGATGACCGGGAGCGCGGTCAGCGACCCGCCGCCAAAATCGTCGTTCATCTTCGCCGCGCGCTCCAGCAGGCGGCTGTGGAGATAGAAGACGTCGCCGGGATAGGCCTCGCGGCCCGGCGGACGGCGGAGCAGCAGCGACATTTGGCGGTAGGCGACGGCCTGCTTGGAGAGATCGTCATAGACGATCACGGCGTGCATGCCGTTATCGCGGAAATATTCGCCCATCGCGCAGCCGGTGTAGGGGGCGAGGAACTGCAGCGGCGCCGGCTCGGAAGCGGTCGCGGCGACGACGATCGAATATTCCATCGCGCCATTCTCTTCGAGCGCGCGGACGATCTGCGCGACGGTCGAGCGCTTCTGGCCGACAGCGACGTAGATGCAGTAAAGCTTCTGGCTCTCGTCGCCCGACTTGTTGACCTCCTTCTGGTTGATGAAGGTGTCGAGTGCGACGGCGGTCTTGCCGGTCTGGCGGTCGCCGATGATCAGCTCACGCTGGCCGCGGCCGATCGGGACGAGGGCGTCCAATGCCTTGAGGCCGGTCTGAACGGGCTCGTGCACCGACTTGCGGGGGATGATGCCGGGTGCCTTGACCTCGACACGGCGGCGCTCCGTCGCCTCGATCGGGCCCTTGCCGTCGATCGGGTTGCCGAGCGCGTCGACGACGCGGCCGAGCAGGCCCTTGCCGATCGGCACGTCGACGATGGTGCCGGTGCGCTTGACGGTCGAGCCTTCCTCGATCTCGGCGTCCGAGCCGAAGATCACGACGCCGACGTTATCGGCCTCGAGATTCAGCGCCATGCCCTTGGTGCCGTTGTCGAACTCGACCATCTCGCCCGCCTGGACGTTGTCGAGGCCGTAGATGCGCGCGATGCCGTCGCCGACCGACAGCACGGTGCCGACCTCGGAGACCTCGGCTTCGGCGTCGAAATTCGCGATCTGGTCGCGGATGACGCGGGAGATTTCAGCGGCGCGGATTTCCATGGTTTCTGCTTAGCCTTTCATCGCGGATGCGAGACGGTTGAGTTTGGTGCGGATCGAAGCGTCGATCATCTGGCTGCCCAGCTTGACGACGATTCCGCCGAGGATGTCGGGATCGACCGAAGTGTCGAGGTTGACGTCGCGGCCGGCGCGGGCGCGGAGCTGTGCTTTGAGCGTGGTGACCTGGTCATCCTTGAGGGGGTAGGCGGTCACGATTTCGGCCGTGGTTTCGCCGCGATGCTCGGCGGCGAGGCGACGGTAGGCGCGGATGATCGCGCGCAGCTCACTCTTCCGGCCATTCTTCGCCAATACGCCGAGGAAGTTGCCGGTCGTGGCGTCGAGCGCGAGCTCGGCGGCCAGAGCGGCGAAGGCCTTCCCGGCTTCCTCGCGGCTGACCAGCGGGCTCGCGACCAGCTCGGCGAAGTCCTTCGAATCGACCAGTGCCGAGGCGAGCGCATCGAGGCTGCGGCCGACGGCGTCGATCTGCCGCTCGCCGCGCGCGAGGTCGAACAGCGCGGACGCGTAGCGCCCCGCTAAGCTGGCCTGAATGCCGCCGGATGTCTCCACGCGCTTGCATGCTCCAGAACTGGAATTTGCCCCATGAAAAAACGGGGCGCAGTAACGGGTTGCCCCGCACGCCCCCATGGGATGGCGCGGCCCCTAGCAAGGGGTCGCGGGCGATGCAACCGGCAGCTTTCGGTTTGAACGCAAGGCAGCGGAAGCGACACCTTTTCGAGAGAGCTAAAACGGCCTTCGAAAAGGAGACGAGACGCATGACCTATGTCGTTCGAGGACTGGACCCGGCGCCCTACCGGCGCCTGTTCGGCTTGCCGAAAGATGAGCTCGCCGAGCAGGGGGTCGTTCGCATGGCGGTCGACGACCCGACCTATCCGTGCCGCGTCAGCCTGACCGACCGCGCGGAAGGCGAAAGCGTGCTGTTAGTGAACCACGTCAGCCATGACGTCGCCAACCCCTATCGCGCAAGCCACGCGATCTTCGTGACCGAGGCCGATGAGGCGCCGGCCGAGTATGTCGATCGCGTGCCGCCGGTATTCGAAACCCGAGTGCTGTCGCTGCGCGGTTTCGACCGCGACGGAATGATGGCCGACGCGATCCTCACCCAGCCGGGCGAGGCGGACGCCGGCATCCGCAAGCTGTTCGCCAACCCTGCAATCGAGAGCATCCACGCGCATAACGCGACGCGCGGCTGCTTCTCGGCGAAGATCGAAAGGAACTGAAATGGCGACGCTTGCACCGCTTTCCGAGGAGCGTAGAGCCGAACCCATGGATAATGTCGCGCGCCTCGATGCGGACACCGCCTGGGCGGCGTTCATGCGCCGCGACCGGGCGTGGGACGGGCGCGTCATCGGCGCGGTCAAATCGACCGGCATCTATTGCAAGCCGAGCTGCCCCGCGCGGCGCCCCAAGCGGGAGAATGTCGAGTTCTTCGCCAGCGGCGGCGAAGCGCGAGCGGCGGGTTATCGTCCGTGTCTGCGCTGCAAGCCCGACGAGGTCGGGCGCGACGCCCAGGCGGTCGCTCGCGCGGTCCAAATTATCGAGACCGCCGAGGAGGCGCCGAACCTGTCCGAACTCGCCGATGCGGTCGGTTATGCGCCGCACCATTTCCAGCGGCTGTTCAGCCGCGCCGTCGGTGTCTCGCCGGCGGCCTATGCCCGGGCGACGCGGATCAAGCGCGCCGAGCGCCACCTCGAGGAGAATGAGCGCGTGACCGATGCGATCTACGACGCCGGCTATCAGAGCCCGAGCGGCTTCTACACCGACGCCAAGGAACGGCTCGGCATGACTCCATCGGCATGGCGCGACGGCGGCCGGGGCGAGACGATCCGCTGGACGACGTTCGACAGCCCGCTCGGACAGATGCTCATCGCTGCGACGTCAAAGGGCATTTGCCGCCTGACGTTTGACGACAGCGAGGCTTCGCTTCGGCGCCAGTTCCCCAACGCGACGATCGTCCAGGACGACGGGGGGATGCGCGAACTGGTCGAAGGCGCGCTGACCGCGATCGAGCGCCCGGCGGCAGCGCGCGAACTCCCGATCGACGTCGCCGGCACAGCCTTCCAGGAGAAGGTGTGGCGCGAGCTCAGGAAGATCCCGCTCGGCGAAACGCGCAGCTACGCCGAGATCGCGGCGGCCATCGGCCAGCCCACGGCCGTGCGCGCGGTCGGGACGGCGAACGGCGACAATCATGTCGCGGTTCTGATCCCGTGCCACCGCGTGATCCGCAGCGACGGCTCGCTCGGCGGCTATGCCGGCGGCCTCGACCGCAAGCGCAAACTGCTCGCCGCCGAGGGCCATGCGCCGGTATCGCCGGAACTGCCGCTGATCGATTAAGCGCTTGCGGCGGCCCCGCCGTTCGGCTCAACCGTCGCGCCGAACGGTAAGGGGTTCACCCGTATGGATCATCGCCCGCTATGGCGGCGCATCGTCGACTTTCCGCTGGTCGCGATGGCGATCGCGATCGGCCTGCTGATCGTCGGCATCACGGTCGCCTACATCATCGCGAGCCTCGCGATCCCGCCGATCCGTGGCGTCGGCATCGAGCTCAAGTTCGACCTCGTCGCGATCCCCATCATCCTGTTGATCTACAAGCTCGTCATCGTCCGGCTCGGCGACCATCCGCGCGATGACCTTCGCGCCGCGGGTTCGCTGAAGCCGCTGGGCTGGGGCTTGCTCGGCGGCTTCCTGATCTTCTCCCTCATTGTAGCGGTTGCGGCTGCACTCGGGGTTTACCGGATCACCGGACCTGGCGACCTTCGCGGCCTGCCGGCCGCGCTGGTCGCATCGGCGATCTTTCCCGCCCTCTCCGAGGAGATCGTCTTCCGCGGCGTCCTTTTCCGCTGGATCGAGGAGTTCGGAGGAAGCTGGGTTGCGCTGATCCTGACCTCGGCGTTCTTCGGCGCGGGGCATTTGATGAACCCCAGCGCCACCACGATCGCCGCAGTCGGGATCGCCTTCGAAGCCGGGGTGATGCTCGGCGCCGCCTACATGCTGACGCGAAGCCTGTGGCTGCCGATCGGACTCCACGCCGCGTGGAACTTCACGCAGGGCGAAATCTACGACATCCCGGTTTCTGGTATGCCGGTGCATGGCGTGCTCGATGCCCGGCTGTGCTGCAATCCCCTGCTCACCGGCGGGGGATTCGGCCTCGAGGCGTCGCTGATCGCGATGGTGGTCGCGACCCTGTTCGGGCTGTGGCTGCTGTGGCTGGCAATCCGGCTGGGGCAGATCATCCAGCCGCGATGGGCTCGGCAGCGCGCGGCTGCTTGACCATCGCCCCGCGCGACCGCCACAAACCGGTCGTGCCGATCCGACCAATCCTCATCGCGCTTGCCGCGACCCTTATTACCGGCTGCGCCACGCCTGCGCGCTGGACCGTGAACTCGGCCTCCGTCAGCGCGCACGAAGCGTTCCTCGCCTCCGACGCGCTGCGCGGCCGCGGCAGCGCCACGCCGGACGAGGCGGTCGCCGCGACTTATGTCGCCGCGCAGTTCCAGGCCGCGGGCCTGCGACCGGCCCCCGGAATGGCGGGGTACCTCCAGACCCTCCGCGTGCCGCGCGACAAGCAGACCGCGCAGGTGCTTGCGGGTGCGATCGTCACCAACGCCATCGGCTTTCTGCCGGGCCGCGATCCGGCGGCGGGTGTGGTCCTGTTCAGCGCCCATCTCGATCATCTCGGTGTCGTCAAGGGCGTGACCTTTCCCGGCGCGAACGACGACGCCTCGGGTACGACCGCGGTGCTGGAGCTGGCTCGCGCGATGGCTGCGAGCGGGCCGCACAAGCGCGGAATCCTGTTCATCTGCTACGGCGGCGAAGAACTGGGCGGCGTCGGCTCCAACTACTTCGCCCAGCATCCGCCGATCCCGCTCACCGACATCGTCGCCAACATCGAGTTCGAGATGATCGGCGCGCAGGACCCCAAGCTCCCGCCCGGCAAGATGATGATGACCGGCTTCGATCGATCGAACCTCGGGCCCGAGCTCGCGGCGCGCGGCTTCCTCGTCACCGGCGATCCTTATCCTGAGGAACATTTCTTCGAGCGGTCGGACAATTACCAGCTGGCGCTGAATGGGGTCGTTGCGCACACCATCTCGGGTTGGGCGGTGACTCCGACCTATCACCAGCCAAGCGACACCGCGGCGAACATCGACATCGCGTTCATGACGCGCGCGATCCAGTCGCTGATCGAGCCCGCGCGGTGGCTGGTCGACGGCGATTTCCGCCCGCAATGGGTGCCGGGCGGGCAGCCCCGGCCCTAGGCCTGGCTACTCTTCCCAGTCGCGCGTGAATTTCTCGACCGCCGCCAGGTCCGCCGTGGCCTTCGCGGGATCTCGAGCGATGATCGAATTGAGCAGCGCCGTCAGCTTGTCCCGCCATTTCCCGCGATGCGGGCTGTAGGCGACGGGCTCCAGCGCGGTTCGTGCATCCGCCCAACGATTGCTGGCGATCAGGCTGCTGACCAATTCGATCCGGACCTTGGTGTTCTGCGGCGCGAGTGTGACGGCATAGGCGAGCCCGTCCAGCGCATTCTTGGTTGCCGGAATGCGCTGCTGCTCAAACGTTCGATAGAACAACACCAACGGCTCGGCGGATTCCGGATCGAGGCGGTTGGCGAGGCTCAGCTCGGTCCGCACCGCGTCCCACTTCGCGGTCGTCGGCGACTTCACGGCAAGGCCGAACATCGCCTTCGCCTTGGCGACCTGCGCCTCGTAGGATCTCGGGTTGATGGTCAGCGCCCGCGCCGCCAGCGCCAGCGCAGCGTCATGGTCTTCATCGGCGCTGGCTGCCTGCGAGGCGAACACGAGTAGATCGGAATCGTTCGGATTTGCCTCGGCGATCGCCTTGGCCTTGCGGGCGAGCGGCCCGGTAATGATGTCGTCGCCGCCCTTCGCAAGCTTGATCCGGGCGTCCATCAGTTCGGCCTCCGGGTCCGACAATTTGACGATCGAGATCGGCGGGACTGATAGTTTGGAGGCCGGGATCGTCGCAGTGGCGAAGGACTTGCTCTTGAAATAGGCGGCGAGTTCGCGATCGAGGACCTTGAGATCGCCAAACGCCTTTTGCGCCGCATCCTTCGCCGGCGTGCCTGCACGGATGGCGTCGAGATAGGCGACCAATTGTCCTTGGCGGGCCGGGTTGAAAGCCAGGTAATGAATCAGCAGCCAGCCGCGGCCGTAGATCGACCCAAATTCCATGGATGTCAGATATTCATAATCCCCGCCGACGATGGTTTCGATGGGCAAACCTTCGATCGAATAAAGCTCTTCGGCGCGCCAAAAGGGCGGCGTGCCGATGGTTACGCTGCCGTCCTCGTTGAACTTGGGCGTGGCAAAGAATTCCGCGCTGCCTTCGGAGACCCAGGTGGGCATCGGCACATCGCTGTCTTCGAGCATCAGGTGATGGGTGTATTCGTGAAAGAAGACGCCCTCGCTGCTCATGTCCCACTGGCTGTTGCGGCCCTTTTCGACGGTCGCCGGGATGAAGGCGACGGGCCCGCTCATCTTGGCCATGTAGAAGCCGGCGACGCCTTCCCCGCCCAGCTTCTGCAACGCCTTGAGCGACGGCAGCACATAGAGCGTGACCCTCGTCGATGTTCCGGGCGGCACGTCCTGGATTCCCCGCGCTTCGCGAACGGCGGCGTTGAACTCCTCGAGCTTGGTCGCGAATGTCCTCAGGTCCTCGGGGCTCTTGTCGGCATAAATGACGAAATGCTTGCTCGACGCCTTGTGCCACTCGGCCGACGCACTGCCGGCCTGCGCGAGTGCGCAGACCGCCGCCAACAGCTTTACAATCTTACGCATCGATCTCCTCATTGCGAGCTTGCCGGGGCCTCCGCCGCGGCGAGCGCGCCCTTGGAATCGCCCGCATCGATCCGTTCCATCATGGCTCGAGCGATCTTCGCGAAATCGCCGCCATGCGGATCGTACGCGATCGGAATCAGCGCTTGCCGTGCATCCCGCGGCTTGTTTTCCTGCAGGTAAGCGAGCGCCGAGTTCATCCGCAGCCCCAGGTCTTGCGGAGCGAGGTCGGACGCATAGTGCAAGGCCGCGATCGCATTGTCCGTCGGTCGCCGTCCCTCGCGAGCATAGGCTTCGTAATAATCCGCGAGCGGCTCGGGATCCTCGGCATCGATCTTGTTTGCCGCGATGAACGTGTTGCGCGCCTGCTCGAACAAATCATGGCGGGCATTGCCTGTCAGTGCCTCGGCGCGTTCCATGATCGACTGGCCCTTGAGCACCATCGCTTCGGTATTGCGGGCATTGACCCTGATCGCTCGGTCTGCCGCGGCTTCCGCCGCATCGAAATGCCTGGCATCTAGCTCGGCTTGTGAGACCGTCGTCTCGACCAGCTCGTCACCCGGATAGAGTCTTTCGACCGCGCGAACCTTCTGCGCCATGGGCTCCGCGGCGCTTCCGGAAACTCCGTTCTTGATCTCCGCGAGCAGCGGCATGACGGCCGCGCCGCCGGCGCTCACTTCGCTCATTTGGATCGGCGCGAAATTGAGTGCTGTGCCGGAGACCTTGAGATACTGCATTTTGGAGCGGCGCATATACCGCTCCAAATCACGCTCGAGTTGCTTGAGATCGCCAAAATTATCGCGCGCTGCCTGTAATGGGTCGGCACCCTTCGCCAGTGCCAGGAGATATGTCCGAAGCTGGCCCTTTCGCGACGGCTCGAACGTCAGATAGTGGGTCAGGAGCCAGCCACGGCCGTAGATGGACTCGTGCTCCTCCTCGGTAATCTTGTCGTATTTCCCCGAAAGTAGCGTCTCGAGCGGAAGCTGCTTGCCGTTGAGCAGGCCGTAATAGCGTTGCGCATCGGGAAGGCCGATGCCGACCGTACCATCCTTCTCGAACTGCGCCGTGGCCATGAACTCGGCGAAACCCTCGACCAGCCATTCGGGATAGGGGACCGCGAGGTCCTGCATCATCAAATGATGGGAGTATTCGTGGAGGAGAATGGTCTCGCCATCCATTCCCGCCGTAAGGCTTTCGAAAGTCATGCTGCCGATCTTTCGACGACTTCCGGGCGCGCGATCACCGCGAGCGACGTACGCCACTGATCCGGCGGCGCTGCCCTTATAGAAGCCGTCGATGAAGCCGCTCTTGTCGCCATACAGGCGCTGGACCTCGGCGGCGGTCGGCAAGGTGAAGATGGTGATCCGGTTGCCTTCGCTCGGCGGAAGATCCTGCATGCCGCGGAGCACGCGGACCGCGCCGTCGAATTTCTCCAAATCCTGGGCGAATTCGAGCAGCGCCTGCGGCTTCTGCTCGGAATAGATGAGGAAGTGCTCGGAGCTTGCGCGATACCATGTCGCCGCCGCGGGCTCGGAAGCAACGAGGCTCACGGCGGCGAGCGTCGTTGCGGCAAATTTTCGCATTGATCCCTCCCGCTCCCCGCCCGCCGATTGGCGACGACGGTGAACGAAATCAAGCTTTTTTAACGGCTTACAGGAAGCTGTAAGGATCGACGTCGACGCCAACGCGGACCTTCGCGCTCCATTCGATGTCCGCCAACCAGTCGCGGATCACATCCTGCACGTCGAGGCTGCGGCGGGCGTGGACGAGCAGGCGCTGACGGTGGCGGCCGCGGAGCATGGCGAGCGGCGCTGGAGCCGGGCCGAACACCGCCATGCCATCGACTTGCGGAGCGGCATGACCGATGCGCCTCGCGACAGTTTCGGCTTCAGCGGAGTCTTCGGCGGATATGATAATCGCA
>DATEIK010000173.1:0-10798 GCA_035279065.1 Sphingomicrobium sp.
GCGACCTGCAGCGCAGTGACCGGCAAGGTGATCGCCAGTACTGCGGCAAAGGCGAAGCGTTCACGCTGGGAGGAACTCCGCGCGACCGCGCCTGCATAGGCGAGATAGGCCGGGACCAGCGTCGCGGCGAGCGTACGCGGGAGGAAGATCGGCATGGCGACGGCCGACACGAGGGCCGCGATGACCGGCGGGCCCCACCACAACAGCATCAATGCGCGGTCGCCATTCCAGCCGCGCGCCTGGACAGCAGTCTCGATTGCGCGCTTGACCAGCAAGACCATGACCAGCGCGGCCAGCGCGGAGGCGACGGTCATCGCTTCCCACGGGATCGCGTAGAGGCCGATCAGCTGAAGCAGCATGTCGGGCCGCCATTCAAGCCACCCACTGCCCCAGTCGCCGGCGCGGCTCATCATCATCATGAAGCAGGGCAAATAGAGGAGCGCGATGGCGGATGCCGAAGCCGCTCCGCGAAGCAGGCACCCGGGTTCGCCGAGCCGCCTGAGCCAGGCGGGAGCGAGCGCCGCCGCGATGCACAGGGCATAAATGACGCCGAGCCCGTGCGACCACAGGACAGTCTCTGTCCCGGCGACGAGCAGGGACCACGATTTCCAGGTTCCGGGGCCGCCCGCCAGCTCGCGGAGCAGCCGCAAGACGCCGAGCGTTGCCACCGCGTAGGCGAAGATCAGGAGCGGATAAGGCCGCGCTTCCTGGTCGAGCAGGAGCAGCATCGGCGAGCAGGCCGCGAGCATCCCGACGACCCCGCGGCGAAGGTTCGCAGAACCGGATTTGTCATGCCGCTCGAGCTCCGTTGCGGCGGCGAGCATGACCGGAACCGTCAGCACGCTCAGCAGGACGGAAAAGAGGCGAAGCGCAACGGCACTCCCGCCGAAGACGTCGCGCCACAGCTTCAGCAGCGAATAATAAAAGGGCGGGTGCGGCTCATAAGTCGGAACCACGGTCCACAGTTCGCTCCAGCCGCGCGATGAAAACCAGGCGCTGTAGGCCTCGTCCAGCCATAGCGGGCGCGCGTTCAAGCCAATGAGCCGCACGGCCAGCGCGAGCGCGACGACGCTGATCGCCAGGCGCGCGGCGCTGATCCGCACGCGCGTGCCGGGCCAACCGAGCGGCCGGCGCAATGCCGAGGCAGCATTCATCCCGGCGCATGCCTAAGGCGGGTTTGGTTAATAGCTTGTAATGGGCCGGGCCTCCGCATGGACAATTGGGGCGATGCCGTTACGGAGCGCGCCACCACGATGGACAGGCGTGTGACGATGCAGGACGGCACCGCCGCGGCGGTTCATGACGACGAGGACGCGCGCCGCTGGTGGGAGACCCGGTGGTTCGTGGCGCTTGCCGCGCTGCTGACCGCAGTCCCGCTGGTCTATCCGCCGATCCCGCCGCTGGTCGACCTGCTGGGGCACATGGGCCGATACCGGGTGGAGCTCGATCTCGACCATTCGCTCTGGCTGCAGCGCTATTACGATTATCATTGGGCGGCGATCGGCAACCTCGGCGTCGACTTGCTGGTGATCCCGCTCGGCAAGCTCCTTGGCCTCGAGCTGGCGGTCAAGCTGATCGTCCTCGCGATCCCGCCGATGACCGCGGCGGGGTTCCTGTGGGTCGCGCGGGAAGTGCACGGACGGGTGCCGCCAACGGCCTACTTCGCCCTGCCCTTCATCTACGGCTATCCCTTCCTATTCGGCTTCGTGAACTTCGCGCTGTCGGTGGCGCTGGCGTTTCTCGCCTTCGCTCTGTGGCTGCGGTTGGGACGGCTCGAACACACGCGTCTCAGGGCCTGGCTCTTCGTGCCCATCTCGCTGGTCGTGTTCTTCGCCCATACCTACGGCTGGGGCCTGCTCGGGCTGATGTGCTTTTCGGCCGACGCGGTCCGCCTCCACGACCGCGGGCGCACCTGGTGGCGGGCGGGGATCGAGGCGGCGCTCCACACTTCCGTGATGGCGCTGCCGATCATCATCATGCTGATCTGGCGCAGCGAAACGCATGGCGGGCAGACGATCGACTGGTTCGACTGGAAGATGAAGTGGCGCTGGTTCTATTCCGCGCTGCGCGACCGGTGGAAATGGTTCGACATCGTATCGCTGGCGGTCGCCGTGCTTGTGTTCCTCTACGCGATTGTCAGCCGCAAGCTGACCCTGTCGCGCAACCTCGCCTTTTCGGCGATCGTCCTAGCGGCGGCGTTCATCATCCTTCCGAGGATCGTGTTCGGCTCGGCTTATGCCGACATGCGGCTGGTCCCTTACATGATCGCCGTCCCTTTGCTGGCCATCCGATTCCGCGATGTGCCCCACCGCACGGCTTCCGCGGTCCTCCTAGTGCTGGGACTTACGTTCTTTGCGACGCGAACCGTCGCGAACACGGTCAGCCTGGGCATTGCGGCGCGCGACCAGAGTGCAAAGCTGACCGCGCTCGACTCCGTGCCGACCGGCGCCCGGGTGATCACGCTGACCGGCCTGCCGTGCACCGAATATTGGCCGCTGCTGCGCAACAGCCACCTCGGCGCGATGGTCATTGCCAGGCGCGAGGGCTTTTCCAACGACCAGTGGCTGCTCGAAGGCGTCAACCTGCTCGATCTCAAATACCGCGCGGCCGGCTATTTCGCCGCAGACCCGTCGCAATTGGTGCGTCCCAACCGCTGTCGCGACCGGCTGCATCGCCAGATCGACGAGTCCCTCGGCGCATTGCCGCGCAACGATTTCGATTATGTGTGGCTGATCGACGTGCCGCCCTATGACGCGAGCCTGGTGAGCGATCTGCCCGCGGTCTGGCGCGGACCCGGTTCGATCCTCTATCGTCTCCATTGATGCCAGCGCTTTCGATCGTCGTTCCCTGCTTCAACGAGGAAGCGTGCCTCGGCGTGCTGCACGAGCGGCTCACGCAAGCGGCGCGAGCGGCGCTTGGCGAGGACTACGAAATCGTGCTGGTCAACGACGGCTCGCGCGACGGCAGCTGGGCGATCATGCAGCGGCTGGCGGCCGACGACCCGCACCTCCTCGCGGTCAACCTGTCGCGCAACCACGGGCACCAGCTCGCGCTCACCGCCGGCCTCGATCTCTGCACCGGCGACACGATCCTGATCATCGACGCCGACCTGCAGGACCCGCCCGAGCTGCTGACGCCGATGCTCGAGACGATGCGCGAGACCTGCGCGGACGTCGTCTATGGCGTGCGCAAGAGCCGCCGCGGCGAGACGGCGTTCAAGCGCGCGACCGCGCATGGCTTCTATCGCCTGCTGTCGCGCGCGACCGAGGTCGATATTCCGCTCGACGCCGGCGACTTCCGCCTCATGAGCCGGCGCGCGCTCGACGTGCTGCTGGCGATGCCCGAGCAGGCGCGCTTCATCCGCGGCATGGTGGCGTGGATCGGATTCCGGCAGGTGCCGTTTGCCTATGACCGCGCCGAGCGTCTCGCGGGCGAGACCAAATATCCGCTGCGCAAGATGGTTCGCTTCGCGTTCGACGCGCTGACCGGCTTCTCGTCGGCCCCGCTGAAGCTGGCCAGCCAGGTCGGGATCGGGCTGTCGATCGGGTCGGTGCTGCTGATCCTCTACCTGGTCTATGCATGGCTGAGCGGCATGAGCATCCAGGGCTGGACATCGCTGATGCTGGTCGTCGTCGTCATTGGCGCCGCGCAGATGTTCGTGCTCGGGCTGATGGGCGAATATATCGGCCGCCTCTACAATGAGTCGAAGCGGCGGCCGCTGTACGTCGTCCAGGAAGTGGCCGGCGGCCGTGAACGCGAGGGGCGGCTCGGCTATGTCGCCGACGCGACCGCGAACAGCGACAAGCCCGGCGGCAGGGGTACGCGCCCGATCAAGTGACGCTCGGCGGCGAAGGTGCGCTTGAGCGCCGCGTTGAGCGGGGCAGGCGGGAGCTCGAGGTCGCCGCCGTCCTTGCCCAGGGCTTTTGACGCCATCCGCTCGGCGATGGCCACGGGGAACAGCAGGCTGTTGAAAAAGCCGATGGCATCGAGCTTCATCGGCGAGCCGTCGATCAGGGCCTTGAGGCCGCGCTTCGAATAGCGGCGCTTGTGGTGGTTGACGGTGTCGTGCGCCGACCACATCCACTGGTGCGCCGGCACCGTCATCACGAACTTGCCGCCGGGCTTCAGCCGCATCGCGATCGACGCGAGCGATGCGGCATCGTCGTCGATATGCTCGATGACGTCGAACGCGCCGATCATGTCGTAATGGCGCTCCGGGACTCCGGCGAGCGCCGGCAGCGGGCTCGACATGATGCTCCGCCCGAGGCGCTTCTCGGCGATCGCTCGCGCTTCATCGTCCAGCTCCAGCGCGTCGACGTGGCCGAACTCGCCGAGCATCTTGAAATTGTGCCCTGTGCCGCACCCGATCTCCAGGATCGAGGCATCCTTCGGCGGACGGACCACGCGCTCGATCAGTACCTCGACCACCTGGCGCCGCGCGCAGTACCACCAGTGGCGCTCGTCGAGCTCTGCCATCTGCTCGTATACGAACCGCTCCATCAGCCGTCCTCGCCGATGCGCTCGCGGATCACGTAGAGCGGGCGCGCCTTGGTCTCGATGAGGATGCGGCCGACATATTCGCCGAGGATGCCGAGCGAGAGCAGCTGCAGCCCGCCAAGAAACAGCACGGAGACCATCAGCGACGCATAGCCGGGAACGTCGATCCCGAAGGCGAGCGTGCGCACGGCAATGAAGATCGCGTAAGCGAGCGCCAACAAGGCGACGAGGCCGCCGAGATAGCTCCAGATGCGCAACGGGACGGTTGAGCTCGACGTGATCCCGTCGAGCGCGAAGGTCCAGAGCCGCCAGTAGTTGAACTTGGTGCGGCCCGTGGTGCGCGCCGCGCGGCTGTAGGGCACCGACGTCTGTTTGAACCCCGCCCAGGCGAACATCGCCTTCATGAAGCGGTTGCGCTCGGGCATCCGGGCGATGGCCTCGACGACCTTGCGGTCGAGCAGGCGGAAGTCGCCGGCATGCTCGGGGATCTTGTCGTTGCTCAGCCAATTGTGGGCGCGATAATAAAGGTCGGCGGTCATGCGCTTGGGCAGGCTGTCCGACGCACGGTCGCTGCGGACGCCGTAGACGATGTCGAAGCCCGCGCGCCATTTCTCGATCATTTCGGGCAGGACCTCGGGCGGATCCTGGAGGTCGACGTCCATCGGCACGACCGCGTCGCCGCGCGCGTGGTCGAGCCCGGCCGTCAGTGCGGCTTCCTTGCCGAAGTTGCGCGACAAGGAGATGGCGCGGACGCGCGGATTGCTATCGTGCGCGCAGCGGATGGCGTCGAGCGTGCCGTCGGTGCTGCCGTCGTCGACGAACAGGATCTCGAACCGATCGCGCCCGACGCTCGGCACCCCGCCGAGCACGGCCCCGACGCACTCGACGAACGGCGCGATCGCCTGCTCCTCGTCCTTGACCGGAACAATGACCGAGATGATGCAGTCCCCCATCGCGGTGAAGCTAACTCACGGCGCCGTTTGAACAAAGCGCCGAAGTGCGCGTCAGCTGAACACCCACTGCCGGTTGAGCGCGAAGGTCGCGAATGGTGTGACGAAAATCGCCGGGATCAGCGGCCACCAGGTCGGCCCGTGCATCGGGCCCGTCAGCACCCAGGTGAAGGCCTCGTTCAACAGGAAGCCCGAGAATTGCACGAGCAGGAATTTCACCTTCATGCGGTGATCCTCCTCCTGTCCGTGCCCGCGAAAGCTCCACCGGCTGTGCATCACGAAGCCGAGCGTGACCGAGACGAGGAAGGCGATGACCACGGCCGCGACCGGCGGCATCACGTAAGTCGCGAGGTACCAGTAGATCGCCGAATAGATGGCGGCGAGGAACAAGCCGACGAGCGCGAAGCGGACGAGCTGGCCAAAGGTTTGATGACTGACGTTTAATCCGGAGGCCATGCGCCCGTTGCTTGCCGTTTAAGGTCGAGCGGCTACAGCGCGAAAAATGCGGGAAGGCAAGAAGCGGGACTGGGAGGCGGAGATCGCGAGCGCGATCGAGCGCCATTGGCGCTGGATCGTCCTTCTCGTGTGGCTCGGCTTCTCGGCCTGGTTCATCTATAACAAGTGGAACGACATCCGCTTCTTCGCGCTCGGCGACACCGACGACAACATGCGGATGATGCAGGTCCGCGGCCTGCTCCATGGCCAGGGCTGGTTCGACCTTCGCCAGCACCGGATGAACCCGCCGTTCGGGGCGAACATCCACTGGTCGCGCCTGGTCGACCTGCCGATTGCCGGGATGATCCTCGCGCTTCGGCCCCTGCTCGGCGGGCCCGCGGCGGAGCGCTGGGCGGTCGGGATCGCGCCGCTCCTGCCCTACCTGCTGCTCCTCTTCTCGCTGGCGCTGACCGCGCGGCGGCTGATCGACAAGCGGGCCTATCCGGTCGCCTTCCTCGCCTTGTTCTTCGCTGGCTCGACCAACGGCATGTTCATGCCCGAGCGGATCGATCACCACGGCTGGCAGCTCGCACTGCTGGCCCTGTGCGTCACCGGGATCGCCGATCCCAAGCGCGTTCGCGGCGGCCTGACGCTCGGCATCGCGACGGCGCTGTCGCTCGCCGTCGGGCTCGAGATGATCATCTATCTCGCGGTCGCAGGGTCGGCGATGGTGCTGTTCTGGGTCCACGATCCTGACGAGCGCGAGCGGCTGCGCGCCTATGCGGTCTCACTCGCGGGCGGGACTGCGCTGTGTTTCCTGGTCTTCACGTCCAACGACAATCGGAGCGCGGTCTGTGACGCGCTGTCACCGGTGTGGCTGTCCGACGCCATGCTCGGCGGCGCGCTGCTCTACGGCATGGCGTGGCTGTCGCCGCAGCGCTGGCAGCGCCGGATGCTGATGGCGATGTACGCCGGCGCGTTCATCGCGATCTACCACGCGTTCATGTGGCCGCATTGCATCCAGCGGCTGGAAGGTGTGTCGCCCGAAGTCGAGCGGCTGTGGCTGAGCCACGTGCGCGAGGCGCGGCCGATCTATCTTCATGGCTGGCGCGTCGCGATGCTGGTCGTTGCAATCCCGATCAGCGGCGCGATCGGCTGGGCGGTGCTGGCCTGGACGCGCCGCGCGGACCGGGATTTGCTGCGCCGAATCCTCGGCGCGGCGGCGCCGAGCTTCGCTGCCTCGCTGCTGCTGCTGTGGC
This sequence comes from Sphingomicrobium sp., assembly GCA_035279065.1. Classification (GTDB taxonomy): domain Bacteria; phylum Pseudomonadota; class Alphaproteobacteria; order Sphingomonadales; family Sphingomonadaceae; genus Sphingomicrobium. The sequence goes on from DATEIK010000173.1 coordinate 7,142, forward strand.
AGACCCGCACGGGGCCGGCGGCGCAGATGATGGCGACGATCGGCTGCGCGGCGCTGGCCTGGGCGCTGGTGCCGCTCGTGTGGAACACCAGGTACAGCGCGATCCGGATCGTCGGGACCATGGCCGCGGTGGTCGTCGGCGTCGGCGCGGCCGTGCCGTTCGTGCTCAACTTCATCCCGGAAAAAAAGGCGACGCCGTACGAGGCGTCGATCGGCAAGGCCAACCGGCTGTGCAATTCGCTCTGGGGCTATCACCCGGTCGCGCTGCTGCCCAAGGGCCTGGTCTTCACCTTCATCGACCTCGGCCCGCGCATGATCACCGTCACGCATCATGACGCGGTCGCCGGTCCCTATCACCGCAACGGCCAGCAGATCGCCGACGTGATGAACGCGTTCCGGGGAGATGCCGACCAGGCGCACCGCCTGATCGACAAATATCATTCGACCTATTTGATGACCTGCCCGAACAGCTCGACCACGACGATCTTCATGGCCGAGGCGCCCAAGGGCTTTTACGCCCAGCTCGAGCACGGCCAGGTACCGGACTGGCTGACGCCGATCCCGCTGCCCAAGGACTCGCCGTTCAAGATCTGGAAGGTGACGCCCTAAGCGAGAACGTGCGGGAAGCTTTGCTTCAGGCCGTCGATCACGAACTGGGCGGCGAGCGCGGCGAGGATCACGCCGAGGATGCGGGTAATCGCCGCTTCAACCTTGTCGCCGATCAGGCGCATCAAAGGTCCCGCGGCGAGCAGCGTCACCAGCGTCAGCAGCATTACGGCGGTGATCGCCGCCAGCACGACGGCAATCAGCACCGGCTCCTCGGCGCGTGAAACCCACAGCATCGCGCTGGCGATTGAGCCCGGTCCCGCGATCATCGGCATCGCCATCGGGAAGACGCTGATGTCCTCGATCTCGGGCGTGCGCTCGATCGCTTCGACGCGCTTCTCACGCCGCTCGGTGCGCTTTTCGAAGACCATGTCGATGGCGATGAAGAACAGCATGATGCCGCCGGCGATGCGGAAGCTCGCCAGACTGATGCCGAGCGCGTGGAGCATCGGCCGCCCGAGGAGCGCGAAGAACATCAGGATGACCCAGGCGATGAGCGACGAGCGCGCGGCCATCGCCCGGCGCTGCGCGGGCGTTGCCCCGCGCGTCAGGCCGGCGAAGATTGGCGCGCAGCCCGGCGGGTCGATGATCACCAGGAAAGTGACCAGCGCGGAGCCGAACAACTCGATCATTCGGGCGGGATGTCGTTGAACAACACCTGGGCGTAACGCAGCCCATTCCACTGATAGACGCGGAACTTGCGGGCGCCGTTCTTCTCGACCTTCCAGTCCCAGCCGAGCGTATTGTCGGCGGACTGGCCGCGGCCATTATCCTCGGGCGTCGTCCGCGCCTGCTTGGCGGTCAGCGGCGGCGGCGGAATGACCGGCGCACCGGGCGCCCTGCCGGCGCAGGACGCGCGGTGGGGCGCAGCCCGGGGGATCGCGGGGAGCGGGCCATCCTCGCGCGCACCGCCGTCATAGACCCAGCGCCACTGGCCGCCCTTGTTGCGCTGCCACACGGTGGTGAAATAGCCGTGGCCCTTGTTGTTGCCGCCGATCCACGGACCGGTGTTGACCGCCGTGCGCCCATCGCACGAAACCCAGCTGTGTGCCGGCCACCAGCGCACGGATTTCGGCGGGTCCTTCAGGTCCTTGAGGAAATTGCGCGCCCACACCGCCTGCGGCGTGAACATGACCGCGTCGCGGTCGATCGTCTTGCGGAACGCGGTCCATTGGCCGTGACGTTGCGCATCGGCCGCGAACGCGCGCTCGGCGTCGATCGCGGTCGGCGTGGTTGCGGCGAGGAGCAATGCGGCGATCATAGACCCTCCGGATCTGCCAGGCCGGCGCGGCGGTGCGCGGCGACGACGGTGTTACGCAAAAGACAGGCGATCGTCATCGGCCCGACGCCGCCCGGCACCGGCGTGATCGCGCCGGCGACGTCCAGCGCTTCGTCGAACGCGACGTCGCCCAGCAGCTTGCGCGTGCCGTCGGGCTGTTCGACCCGCTCCTGGCCGACGTCGATGACCGTGGCGCCGGGCTTGAGCCATGAGCCTCGGACCAGCTCGGGCCGGCCGACCGCCGCGACGATGATGTCCGACCGGCGCACCGCCTCGGGCAAATCGCGCGTCCGCGAGTGGGCCACGGTCACGGTGCAATTGGCCTGCAGCAGCAGCTGGGCCATCGGCTTGCCGACGATGTTCGATCGCCCGACGACGACCGCGTCGAGACCGGTCAGGTCGCCCAGCTCATCCTGCAGCAGCATCAGGCAACCGAGCGGCGTGCACGGCACGAGCGAGGGCAAGCCGATCGACAGCCGCCCAACGTTCACGGGGTGGAAGCCATCGACATCCTTGGCGGGGTCGACGCGCGTGAGGACGGCCTGGTCGTCAATATGCTTGGGAAGCGGCAGCTGAACGAGAATGCCATCGACCGTGTCGTCGGCGTTGAGCCGGTCCACCAATGCGATCAGCTCTTCCTGCGGAATGTCCGCGGGCAGCTTGTGCTCGAAGCTTTGCATCCCGGCTTCGACCGTCGCCTTGGCCTTGGACCGGACATAAGCCGCGCTCGGGGGATGCTCGCCCACTAGCACCACCGCGAGCCCCGGCGTCCGACCCGTTTTCCCCGCGAATTCGGCGGCGCAGTCCGCGACGCGCGCGCGAAGGCTCGCCGCGAAGGCCTTTCCGTCGATCAGCTTGGCCGTCATCCGCCGTACGAAGCTTGGAGAACGACGCCGCTGAGGAGCTTCTTGATCACCTGGATCAGGATCAGGATCACCAGCGGCGAGAAGTCCAGCCCGCCGAAGTCCGGCAACAGGCGGCGGATGGGCCGGTACAAAGGCGCCGTCAGCCGATCGAGCGCAACGATGAAGTTGCGCACGCCGCCCGAATGGACGTTCAGCACGTTGGCGACGAGCAGCCAGCTGAGGATCACCTGGATGATGATGATCCACGACAGGATGGTCAGCAGCAGGTTGGCAATATCGACGAAGGCGAAAAGCATGGGACGCGCTTAGCGGCGCGGCCGTTGGCCCGCAATCAGGGGGCGAAGCGGTTGGCCTGAGCCTCGGCCAGCACCAGCGCGAAATCGCCGGCTTCGTCGGTCCACTCGGCCACCGGCGTCCAGCCGCCTGCCAATAGCAGCATGCGTCCGCCGCGGAGCCCGTATTTGTGGCTGTTCTCGGTGTGGATCGATGAGCCTTCACCGAAGCGGAAGCGCTCGCCGGAGACCATGAACTCGACGTCGCGCGTGGCGACGAGGTGCATTTCGATCCGCGACAGGATGTCGTTCCACCGCGCCTCGTGGCGGAAGGCGTCGAGCGGGACGTTCCCATCGAGCTCGCGGTTGATGCGTTCGAGGAGGTTCAGGTTGAACTCGGCGGTCACGCCCTCGGGATCGTCGTAGGCGGCGATCAGGCGCTCGACCGGCTTCACCCGGTCCATGCCGATCAATAGCTGCGATCCCACGCCCAACAGATCGCGGAACTGGCGCAGCAGGTCGGTCGCGGTGCGCGGCACGAAATTGCCGATGGTCGAACCCGGAAAGAAGCCCAGCCGCGGCAACTGCTCGATCCCTGCGGGGAGGCCGAACGGACGCGCGAAATCTGCAGTGAC
>DATEIK010000174.1:0-2122 GCA_035279065.1 Sphingomicrobium sp.
GCAATCGACCAGGTCTCGCACGACGCCGACGTCGCCTGGTCGCAGCCGGTCGGGACCTTCACCGGCCAGTCGGCATCCGCGCCGGCGAGCGACCCGTTGCTGCTCGCCGAGCCGGCCGCACGCGAATGGCATCTCACGGACCTGCACCGCATCGCGACCGGCCGCGGCGTCAAGGTCGCCGTGGTCGACAGCGGGGTCGACGACCGCCATCCCGACCTCGCCGGCCAGGTGGCGATCCGGCTCAACTTCGTTTCCGGTCGCCCCGACCGGGCCGAGGCTCATGGCACGAGCGTCGCCGGGATCATCGCCGCCAAGGCCGGCAATGGCGTCGGCATCGCCGGCGTCGCGCCGCACGCCCGGATCCTCGCGTTGCGCGCCTGCTGGCAAGGCGGTGCCGGGCTGGCCTCGACGTCCTGCGACAGCTTCAGCCTGGCCAAGGCGCTCTATTTCGCCATCTCCGAGAAATCGGACGTCATCAACCTCAGCCTCAGCGGGCCCGAGGACCGCTTACTTGCTGAGCTCCTGAAGGTCGCCGTTTCGCGGGGCGCCGCTGTCGTCACCGCGTTCGACGCGCGGCGTCCGGGCGGCGGCTTCCCGGCCACCGTCCCGGGCGCGATCGCGGTCTCCGACGTTCCCGTAGCCGCGGGCGCGACGCGCGTTTACATAGCGCCCGGACGCGACGTTCCGACGACAGAGCCGGGTGGACGATGGTTCCTGGTCAATGGCAGCTCCTTTGCGGCGGCGCATGTCAGCGGCCTCGTCGCCCTGGTCGAGCAGCGGCAGCGCGATGGCGCGGTGACCTTGGTCACCGACCGCGGCGGGCCGATCGACGCCTGCGCGACACTGCTTCGCGCGGCGGGCAATTGTGACTGCACGTGTGGCGCCCTCCACCGCGCGCGCTCGAGCAGCGGCCGCTAGACCCATATTTTTCATTCGATTGCTGGGTGTTTTGTCGGTTTTTGCCGGGTCTGCCGCGCAGGCGCAGGTTGGCGCCGTCGTTTCCGCCTTCAGCGACGCCCGCTTCCGCGGCGTATCGATCAGCGACGGCGACCCGGTCGGCATCCTCGACCTGTCCTATGACGACCCTTCCGGCGCCTATGCCGCGGCGTCGGGTACGCTGGTCGCCTCGTCGCACGGCATCGAGCCCTTGTCGCTGCAGCTGAACGCCGGTTACGCCAAGGAGCTCGGCCCAGGCGTCAGTGCCGACGTGGGCATCGTCCAGTCCAAATATTCGCGCTACTCGACCACTGTCCACGGCAGCGCCTACACGGAGGTCTATGCCGGGCTGACGCGGAAGTCGCTGACCGCGCGCGTCCACGTTTCGCCGCATTATTTCGAGGCGGGGACCTGGACCCTGTATGGTGAGCTCAACCACGGCCTCGCACTCAGCCGCAGGCTGAGCCTCAATTCTCACGTCGGCGCGCTGGTACCGATCCGCTCCGATCGCGATGGGGAATCTCACCGCCAGTTCGATTTCCGGGTAGGGCTCGACCAGCAAGTCGGGCGGTTGGCGCTCCATGCGGCCTTCACCGGCGCGCGCGGGGTTCGGCGTTACGACCAACAATATGCGCATAGCGGCGCCGCGCTGATCGTCGGCGCAAGCCTCGTTCTTTAGCTCACCCGCTCGATTGAACCCTTCCGGCGCGGGGACGCACTAAGCCATTGCTGAGACGCGAGTAACAAGGCGGGTGGGCCCGGCCAAGGAGCTTCGACCAATGAAACGCACGATCGCCTTGATTGCGGCAACAGCCATTTCGCTCGCACCTGCGGCTGCATTCGCAAAGCCGACGACCACGCCGCCGACGACCAACAGCATTTCGCCTGCTCACGACACCGGCCAGCCGGGCGTCGAGTGCGACGAAGAAGGCGCGGTCGCCCCTGGCGTGCAGTCGGGCCGCGATCCCGGTCCTGGATCGCCGTTCCAGGAAGATAGCATCTCCGGTTCGCACTATGCGGGCGAGCAGCCGGGGATCAACGACAAGAATACGGCGTCAGTGTCGCAGTACGACATCGCCTGCTTCCGGCCGCAGCACTGAGGTCTAGCTGCTGACGCTGGAGAGGACTGGCCCGTGCGCCCCAATACGGGCCAGTCCGTTCCGGACGCGCGAGGCCGCTTGTGTAC
>DATEIK010000175.1:0-8289 GCA_035279065.1 Sphingomicrobium sp.
CCGTACTTCTTGCGTTCCACGACGCGCGAGTCGCGGGTCAGGAAGCCCGCGGCCTTCACTGCCGAACGCAGCGCCGGCTCGTAGCGGCTCAGCGCCTGGGCGATGCCGTGCTTGACCGCGCCGGCCTGGCCCGAAAGCCCGCCGCCCTTGACGGTCGCCTCGACGTCATACTGGCCGCGGCGATCGGCGACGTCGAACGGCTGATTGATGACCAGGCGCAGCGTCGGACGCGCGAAATAGATTTCCTGCTCGCGTCCATTGATGACGATCTTGCCCGAGCGCGGCTTCAGCCAGACGCGCGCGACGGCATCCTTGCGGCGGCCGGTCGCATAAGCCCGGCCGTATTTGTCGAGCTGCTGCTCGCGCAGCGGAGCGGCTTCCTGGACCGGCGGCGGAGGAGCGGCAGGCGCCTCGTCGGCGGCGACCGGAGCCTCGGCCTCGGGAGCCGGGGCGGGAGCGGGAGTGGCGCCGAGCTGGTCGGCGATCGATTCACGAGTGTCGGACATTTATGCGCCCACCTTGTTCTTGCGGTTCATCGCGGCGACGTCGAGGACCTGCGGGTCCTGGCCGCCGTGCGGATGCTCGGTGCCGTTGTAGAGATGCAGGGCGCGCATCTGGTCGCGTCCCAGCGGGCCACGCGGGATCATGCGCTCGATCGCTTTCTCCAGCACGCGCTCGGGGAAGCGGCCCTCGAGCACCTTGCCCGCGGTCACTTCCTTGATGCCGCCGGCGTAGCCGGTGTGCTTGTAGTAGGTCTTCTGCGCGAGCTTGCGGCCAGTGAAGCGGACCTTGTCGGCATTGACGATGACGACATGGTCGCCGCAGTCGACGTGCGGCGTGTAGCTGGCTTTATGCTTGCCGCGCAGGATGTTGGCGACGATCGTCGCGAGCCGGCCAACAACCAGCCCGTCGGCATCGATGAGATGCCATTTCTTCTCGACCTCGGCCGGCTTGGCCGACTTGGTCGTCTTCATCAGCGCCTTCATGGCGATTGCCTCTTTCGCAAATGAGAAAAGCGGCACAACCTGGCGCCGCCGTCGAGCAGGCTAATCGCGAAGGGACCGCCGAAAGTCAAGCAAATCCGCCGGTTTGGCGAATGGTAAAATCATACCCATCGGGTGCGACGAACGGTGCCGTAACGATTGGAACGGGCCGCCGAGCCGCGTTGTTGTAGAGGCAAAACAAAATACGGAGGACAACATGTATATCGGTCTTGGCGGAATCCTGCTCCTGATCCTGATCCTGTGGCTGCTCGGCGTCATCTAGCGCAAGAAACGCGCAAGCAGCGGTTTAGGCTGGGATGGCAACCCGGCGCCTGATGTGGAGATAATGGCCATTGAATCCGCTCGCGGCGCGGAGCGCGGCGACATCGAGGATTTCCAGCATCCCGCTCCCGATCTCGATGAGATTCTTGCGGCGCAGCCGCTGCAGCGTGCGATTGACATGCACGGCGGTGAGTCCGGTCGCGTCGGCGAGCTGCTCCTGGGTTAGCGGGAGCGCCAGGCGGTTGCCTTCGACCAACCCGACCATCTCCATCCGGGCGTGCATCTCGCACAGCAGGTGGCCGATGCGTTCGAATGCGCCGCGCCGTCCGACATTCAGGATCCACTCCCGCAGCACACCCTCATCGACCAGGGTCGACCACCACAGCGCCTTGGTCAGGCCATTGTGGTGGGAGGTCAGGACATCGAGGTCGGCGCTCGGAATGTAGGCGACGCGGCAACGCGTCAGCGCGACGATCCCATGGTCCATGTGGCCCAGGATGGCGATGTGCAGATCGCAGAAATCGCCCGGAATGAGGAAGGCGACGATCTGCCGCGAACCGTCGGCCAGCGTTTTGTAACGCGCCGCCCAGCCTTCGAGGATGACATGGACGTGATCAGGCCGCTCGCCTTCGGTCAGGATGTCCTGCTTTGCCTGAACGACCCGCTCATCGTCGCAGAGGGCCATGAGCTTTTCGACGTCGGCCTCCTGAATGGCGCCGACCGTGGTGAGCTTAGCAATGAGCGGGGTGTACCGCACTGCTACCCCCCCCCAGAGTCTGGATCATCGGGCGCTTATACTCCTGATGCAGATTAGGCGCCATCGGAACGAACGGCGCCCCCCTTCGTCTCTCGGCCATCGCTGCGACTGACATCGGCACGGCAGCGACTGCGAGTGCACTTGCTCCCGCCATGCGTCGGGAGGAACATGATGCCTCGATACCGCTTCCATATCTACAATGACGAAGAGACGATGGACCATCAGGGCCGGCACTTTCCGGACCTTGCCGCGGCCCGCACCGAAGCGATCGTCAGCGCGCGCGACCTGATGGCCACGGACATACGGGCGAAGGGCGAGATCAATCTCAGCCACTGGATCGAGCTGGAGGATGACGATGGCGAGGTGGAGGTGGTAAACTTTCGCGATGCGGTGACGATCAAGCCCTAACCGGCGGAGCCTCGCATCTCCGCGCGCGATTGCGCTCCATCGAGCGCCAAAACGAGCTCATCATAGCGGTCGGCCATTTCAAGGTGCGCCTGGCGGGCGCGCGCGTCCGCTGATTTGAGCCCGGTCTCGCGCTCCTCCTGCGCGCGGCGGCCGAAATAGACGGCATCACTTTCCATACGCACAACCCCGATCCCAGTCCGGCGAAGCCGACCACGAAGGAGCAATACAGCGGCATCCATTTTGGTTCCCCAACCTAAATCAGTCTTTCGCTTCAGGGCGGCGAGCGGCGGGAACATGAAAACCTTGCAATCCTGACGGCCAGAAATCTGGGGTTCAGGATCGCGCGATAGGTTTGCCGCGTTCCTAGTCAGCCATGGAGGATTTCGTGAGGAAGCTTGCCATGTTCGCGATCGCTGGAACCGCCGCCGCTTTGGCCGGAACCGCGATCGCTGCGAGTCCGAAGACGCACCGCATGGACGTGCCGCTGCCGAATGGCGGCGTCGTCCATGTCGACTATGTCGGTGACGTCGCGCCAAAGGTCACGGTGGCGCCGGTGCAGCCGGGTGGGCTGTGGGCGCCGATGGCGTTCCCGGCGATGCCCGCATTTGGCAATTTCGACCGGATGTTCGACCAGATGCAGCAGCAGATGCGGCAGATCGAGCAGGTCAGCCGGCAGGCGCCGGGCATGAATATCGCGTCCTACGGCGGAATGCCGGAAGGATCGAGCAGCGTCAGCGTCGTCACCACCAGCAACGGCGGGACGAGCTGCACGCGGACGACCGAGATCGTGTCGCAGGGCGCGGGCAAGCCGCCCAAGGTGACGAGCAACGTCAGCGGCAATTGCGGCGCGACGCCGCAGGTAGCCCCGGCAGCGCCGTCGCAGCCGATCAACCGCACCTGACCGCTGTCGCGGCACGGCGTATCGCTCCGGCCGAGCAAAATCGGACCGTTTGCACGTTGCTTGAGGGGATGGGGCGCTTTAGTCAGGCGCCGCAGCCGCCCTGCGATTCATTGCCGCCGGAGAGCCCGTGCCCAGACGCGTCAAGGACTTCATCGACATCAGCGAATATACCTCGCTCGATGACCTCATTCGTTACCTCGAGACGATCCGCGACAACCTGCCGAGCGATTGCGAGGCCGAGCTCAAGATCCGCGGCGACGACGTCTTCGGCAAGCGCCTGACCATCACTTACTTTCGCGAGATGACGCGCGAGGAAGCCGAGCTAGAGGCGCGCTATTCGGGGAGCGACGACGCGACCATCGAGGACCTGCGGCGCAAGCTCGACGAAGTGCCGTTCCGGATGAGCAAGCGCGGCCAGGCGCGCTAGCGGGTGCTGTCCTCGACCCAGTCGGAATAGTTCCTCAGCACCTTGTCGATTGGCCAGGTGACGATGCACGGCACCTCGTAGCTGTGCAGCGCCGCGATGCGGGCCATGAGCGCGTCGCTCTGCCAATGATGCGTCTTGAGGATCGCCGCGACCTCTTCGGCGCTCTCGACCTTGTCTTCCCAGCGATAGATCGAGCGCACGCCCGGGAAGATGTTGATGCAGGCGGCGAGCCGCTCCTCGACGACCGTCCGGCCGATGCGTGTCGCTTCCTCGGCGTCGGCGAAGACGACATAGACCGAGACGACGCTCACTGACCCTCTCCCGCCGGAAGAGGGTGGCGCGAAGCGTCGGGTGAGGGAGACCGGGCTTCCTCACCCTTCCGCGACCTTCGGTCGCTCCCTCCTTCTCCCAAGGGAGAGGGTTTTCCCAATTCATGCGCGCCCCAGACCGTCGCGGCGAGGAGCAAGGCGCCGACCGCCTGGTGGAGCGCGGCGAGCCAGATCGCGACGCCCGACAGGACTGTCAGGATGCCGAGGATGATCTGCGTTCCGAACGCCGAGTGGATGGCGATGGAAGCGGGGCGGGCGCCGGAGACCTTGCGGACCCTCCGCGCGAAGACGACCAACGCCGCGACCACCACCCAGGCCCACCAGCGATGGACGAAATGGACCAGGTACGGATCGTTGCCGAGCGCCCATAATGCGCCGCGGCTCCAATCGACGCCGGCGGGGAAGAAGCGGCCCTGCATGTCCGGCCAGCTCGGCGCGACCGCTCCTGCGTTGAGGCCGGCCATCCACGCGCCGTAAAGCAACTGAATGTAGAGGATCGCGAGCGTCGTGACGGACAGAGCGGTAAGCCGTGACGGCCGGTCTTCGCCGCTGGATGCAAGGCGCCTGAGGTCGAGCGCGACCCAGACCAGGGCGCTCATGATGGTCAGCGCGAGGAGCAGGTGCGCGGACAGGCGGAAATGGCTGACGTCGGTTCGATATTGGAGCCCGCTTTCGACCATGTACCAGCCGAGCGCGCCCTGCAGCCCGCCCAGCACCAGCAGGCCGACCATTTTCCAGCCGTAGCCCCTGGGGATCGCGCGCATCGCAGCGAAGGCGACGAGGCCGACGCCGAACACGATCCCGATGACGCGGCCAAGCAGGCGGTGGATGAACTCCCACCAGTAAATGTGCTTGAATTGGGCAAGGGTCATCCCCGCGGGACCGTTGATCTCGCGATATTCGGGGATGCGCTTATAGAGGGCGAACGCGCGCTCCCAGTCGGCGTGGGTCAACGGTGGGATCGCGCCCGACACCGGCTTCCACTCGGTGATCGACAGTCCGCTTTCGGTGAGGCGCGTGATGCCGCCGACCACGACCATTGCGAAGACCATCGCGGCGACGAGAAACAGAAGGTTAGCGAGCGCGCGCGGTCGCGGCCGGTGGGCAGCGCGGGTCGTCGATGCGGGAAGGGCTGAGTCCATGGTCGCGCGCCTCATCGCGTGCGCCGAGCCGAGGGGCAAGGCCCGCCAAACCCCGGCAATGTTATGTTGTATCTTTGGCGATGTTGTCCTATATCCCGGCGCAATGCAGCAGCTTGCGATTCCGACTGGCCGCCTGGACCGGATTGCCATGGGCATTTCCGGCCTGTGCCTCGTGCATTGCGTCGCGACCGCGGTCCTGCTCGCGCTGGTCGCGTCGGCCGGTGGTTTCCTCGGGTCGCCGATGATTCACGAGATCGGGCTGAGCCTCGCGATGGTCTTCGGATCGATCGCGCTGCTTCGCGGCATTTTCGAGCATGGCTTCATGATGCCGAGCGCGATCGGCGGGCTCGGCCTCGGAGTCATGGCCGGCGCGTTGACCCTGCCGCACGACGGTACTGAGGCGGCCTACACCGTCATCGGCGTGCTCATCGTCGCCCTCGGCCATCGCCTCAACGTCATGGCCGCGGATTGACCCACCTTCGCTTGCCCGCGTGCCGGGCGAGGTCTATTTGAACCATGCGCATGACCAGCCACGATCATCAGCTCCACGAAGGCGACGCGCTCACCGCGGCCGCCCGCGACCGGCTGACCAGGGAAGGCGAGCAGTGGACCGAGATGCGCGCGGCGGTGTTCGACGCGCTGGCGAGTTTCGACAAGCCGGCCAGCGCCTATGACGTCGCCGAGGCGGTCTCGAAGGCGCAAGGGCGCCGCGTGGCCGCCAACAGCGTCTATCGCATTCTCGACCTGTTCGTCGGCGCGAACCTCGCCCGCCGGGTTGAGAGCGCCAACGCTTATATCGCCAACCAGCATCCCGACTGCCTGCACGACTGCATCTTCCTGATCTGCGACACCTGCGGGCAAACCGTGCACATCGACGACGACAGCCTGTCGGGCGGCGTGCGCGCCGCGGCGAAGAGCGCGGGCTTCACCGCGCCGCGCCCGGTGATCGAGGTCCGCGGCACCTGCGGCGACTGCGAGAACCACTAGGGCACCTCTTTCCGGGTGCCTCGGACGGCGATAACGCTGGCCCGAACACGTAAAGGGACGTTGCCATGGGGCGCGCGAGCGGGCCACTGAGAAAGATCATCGTCGTCGGTGGCGGCACGGCCGGCTGGATGGCGGCGGCCGCGATTTCGAAACTCTATCAGAACCCAGCGCTCGAGATCCATGTGATCGAATCGAGCGAGATCGGCATCGTCGGCGTCGGCGAAGCGACCATCCCGCCGATCCTCACGATGAACGGCTTGCTCGGGATCGACGAGGACGAGTTCGTCCGAAAGACCCGGGCGACGTTCAAGCTCGCCATCCAGTACGTCGACTGGATGGGCCCGGAGACCAAATATCTGCACCCGTTCGGGATGTACGGATTTGGCGGATTCCCTCTCGCGCTGTTCCACTATTGGCGCCGGTTTCGCGCGGAACGCGGCGAGGAAGCCGGCACCCTTTGGGATTATTCGCTGACCTCACAAGCCGCGCTTGCCGGCAAGTTTCAGCGGCGCGTGCCCTTCGCCAACATGCAGGGAAACCTGGCCTACGCCTTCCATTTCGACGCCTCGCTTTATGCCCGGTTCCTGCGCGGCCTCGCCGAGTCCAACGGAGTGCGCCGCCACGACCGCAAGATCACCGGTCACAAGCTCGATGACGAAGGCTTCGTCGAGGCGGTCATCCTCGAGGACGGGGAAGCCATGGAGGCCGACCTGTTCATCGATTGCTCGGGCTTTCGCGGGCTGCTGATCGAGGGCGCGCTCGGCACCGGCTACGAGGACTGGACGCACTGGCTGCCATGCGATCGCGCGGTTGCGATGCCGTCGGAATTCATGCCCGACATCCCACCCTACACGCGATCGACGGCGCGACGCGGAGGGTGGCAGTGGCGAATCCCGCTCCAGCACAGGACCGGGAACGGGATCGTCTATTGCAGCAGCGCCATGAGCGATGACGAGGCCGGGTCGATCCTGTCCGAAAACCTCCCCGCGCCCGCCACTGCAGAGCCGCGCTTCCTCAAGTTCGTCACCGGCAAGCGCAAGCTGTTCTGGAACAAGAATGTCGTCGCGCTCGGCCTTGCCAGCGGGTTTCTCGAGCCTCTCGAATCAACCAGCATTCACCTGATCCAGAGTGGCGTCGAGAAACTGCTGAAGCTGTTCCCGGACCGCAGCTTCCGAGAGGTCGACATCGATCTTTATAATCGGTTGACCGCGCTCGAATACGAGCAGGCGCGGGACCTGATCGTGTTTCACTATTTCCGGAATGGCCGGGACGACAGCGAGTTCTGGCGCAGCTGCCGGGCGATGACGCCGCCCGACACGCTGATGGCGCGGATCGATCTGTTCATGGGCTACGGCCGCATCCACCGGCGGGAAGACGAGCTGTTCGGAGACGTGAGCTGGGCGTCGGTCTTCGAGGGGCAGGATGTTCAGCCGTCCGGCCCGCATCCGCTGACGCTCGGAACGCCGATCGACCGGATCGAGGACGTACTGACGCGAACGCGCGAGATGATCGCACGCGGATTGGCGGCCATGCCCAGTCATCCCGAATTCCTCGTTCGCGCGTGCGGCGCGCAGCTTGGCCCCGACACCCCCGTCCAGGCGCCCGCGCTGAGCATTTCCTGAGCAATTGCTGAAATCGCGCCGTCGCGGAGCCACGTTGGTGACTTCGGGCGTTCCACCGCGTAAGGCCGCGCCCGATGAGTGATCGTCCCGAAACTCCGTTGCTTGATACGGTCGAATTCCCGGCCGATATCCGTGCCTTGGCCAAGGACCAGCTGCCCCAGCTGGCCGAGGAGCTGAGGCAGGAGACGATCTCCGCGGTGTCGGTCACCGGCGGGCACCTGGGCGCCGGCCTCGGCGTGGTCGAGCTCACCGTCGCGCTTCACTATGTGTTCGACACGCCAAGCGACCGATTGATCTGGGACGTCGGCCACCAGGCCTATCCGCACAAGATCGTCACCGGGCGCCGCGAGCGCATCCGCACGCTGCGGCAGGGCGGGGGTCTCAGTGGCTTCACGCGGCGCGCCGAGAGCGAATATGACCCGTTCGGAGCGGCGCACAGCTCGACCTCCAT
>DATEIK010000176.1:0-18171 GCA_035279065.1 Sphingomicrobium sp.
AGAGGGCGCCATGGCGGGCCATTCCAAATTCAAGAACATCATGTATCGCAAGGGGGCGCAGGATAAGAAGCGCTCGGCCTTGTTCTCGAAATTGAGCCGCGAAATCACCGTCGCCGCCAAGATGGGCCTGCCCGATCCCGAAGCGAACGCGCGGCTCCGCGCTGCTGTGATCGCCGCGCGCGCCCAGTCGATGCCCAAGGACAACATCCAGCGCGCGATCGACAAGGCGGCGGGCTCGGACACCGAGAATTACGAGGAGGTCCGCTACGAGGGCTTCGGTCCGGGCGGAGTCGCGCTGATCGTCGAGGCGCTGACCGACAACCGCAACCGCACCGCGACCAACGTCCGCACCGCTTTCTCCAAGAACGGCGGCAACCTTGGCGCGAGCGGCAGCGTCAGCCACGGCTTCGAGCGCCTGGGGCTGGTCGAATATCCGGCCATCGCCGGCGACGACGAGAAGGTCCTCGAAGCCGCGATCGAGGCCGGCGCGGACGATGTCGAAAGCGACGAGGACGGGCATCGCATCTGGACCAGCGTCGACAGCCTCCACGATGTCGCCAAGGCCCTCGAGCCGATGCTCGGCGAGGGTGCAGGCGCGAAGCTCGCCTGGCGCCCGGCGACCGAGGTCGAGGTCCGCGGCGACGACGCGCAGAAACTCGCCAACCTCATGGAAGCGCTGGAAGAGGACGACGACGTCCAGACCGTCTGGGGCAATGAGCATATCCCAGACGAGGAGCTGGAGAAGCTCGGCTAATTCCCCTCCCGCTTGCGGGAGGGGCTAGGGGAAGGCATGTCCTTCACCGCAGTGCACTCAGCAACAGTCCCTCCCCTGACCCCTCCCGCAAGCGGGAAAGGGAAATGAGGATCCTCGGCCTTGATCCGGGTCTCGGCACCACGGGCTGGGGGCTGATCGAAGCGGACGGGAATCGTCTGGCGCACATCGCCAACGGCCAGCTGAAGACCGACAGCGCCGAGCCTCTGCCCAAGCGGCTGTCGCACCTCGCAACGCAACTCGAAGCGCTCATAGCCGATCACTCACCCGCGTCGGCCGCGGTTGAGGAGGTGTTCGTCAACAAGAACCCGCAATCGACGCTGAAGCTCGGTCAGGCGCGCGGCGTCGTCATCATGGTCGCGGCGCGAGCGGGCATCGAGGTCGGCGAATATGCCGCGCGGCTGGTCAAGAAAGCCGTCGTCGGCAACGGCAATGCCGAGAAGATGCAGGTCCACGCGATGATCGCGCGGCTGCTCCCCGGCGCCAAAATCGCCGGGCCGGATGCCGCCGACGCGCTCGCCGTCGCGATCACCCACGCGCATCATCTGGCGACCAGCACTAGGCTCCCCTGACTCGTCATTCCCGTGAAAGCGGGAATCCCGCTTTTCTTATCGCGCCGCAAAGGCAGCGGGACCCCCGCTTGCGCGGGGGTGACGAAAGGATACGGTGCCAACCATGATCGCGCGCCTGTCCGGAATCCTCGCCGAGCTTACCGCGGATGGCGCCGTGATCGACGTCGGCGGGGTCGGCTACCTGGTGCAGGTCAGTGGCAAGACCCTGGACGCGATCGGCCAGATCGGCGGCGAGGTGGTGATCCTGACCGAACTTCAGGTGCGAGAGGACGCCTGGACCTTGTTCGGCTTCGGCTCGGCGGCCGAGCGCGACGCCTTTCGCGCGCTGACCAGCGTCCAGGGCGTCGGCGGCCGGCTCGCCCTCGCAATCCTCTCGGTGCTCTCGCCGGACGAGCTGTCGCGCGCGGTCAGCCAGGGCGACAAGGCGATGATCGGCCGCGCCAACGGCGTCGGCCCGAAGCTCGCGATGCGCATCGCCAACGAGCTTCAGGGCAAGCTCGGCGTCGTTGGCCTGACAGGCAGCGCCCCGGCACCACGCGCCGGAGCCGCAGCCGATGCGCTGAGTGCCCTCGCCAACCTCGGCTTCAAGCCGGCCGAAGCCAGCGCCGCGGTCAACGCCGCGCAAGATGAGCTCGGCGCCGACGCTGGCCTCGACGCGCTGGTACGGCTGGCGCTGAGGAAGGCCGCGAAATAACCGAACACAGCGCGTCCTGCCGCTGCGGGCGGCTTCGTGCGACCGCGACCGGCGATCCTGTGCGAGTCTCCGTCTGCCATTGTCTCGCCTGCAAGAAGCGATCGGGCAGTGCGTTCGCGGTTCAGGCGCGCTGGCCGGCCGAGCAGGTTACGATCGAGGGTCGCTCGAAGGCGCACGTGCAAACCGCCGACAGCGGCAACACCATTACCTTCCATTTTTGCCCCGACTGCGGGTCGGACGTGCACTACGAGATCGACGGCAGGTTCGACGGCAAGTTCGACGGGCTGGTGGCAATTCCCCTGGGCGCGTTCGACGATCCCTATTCGCTGACCCCGCGCTTCTCGGTGTGGGAGCATCGCAAGTGCGCTTGGCTCGAGATTTCAGGCGACGTCGAGCACATCGACTGATGCTTCAGCCGCCCCAGGCCTCGCGATAGACCCGCAGGAAATTGCCGCCCATCAGCTTCTCCAGCCTCGCTTCGCTCCAGCCGCGCTTGGCGAGATCGCTGGCGAAGCGCCGATAGCGGTCGACGCTGTTGTAATCGTCCATGAAGGGATAGACGCCGACCGCCTCGCCCGGCGCGGCTATGCCGGTCCTGATCCGCATCCGCTGGTTTTCATCGAGCTTCGCCCTGGTGTCGGCGTCGAGGATGATCGGGAGCACGCCATTGTCGGTGCCGATCCCCACATGATCCTCGCCCGCGAAATTCGCGATATGCTCGACGTGGGCGATCAACTCGGCGCCCGTGGGATGCTGGCTCACGGCCAAATAGGGCATGAAATAGACGCCGACCACGCCACCCTTGTCGGCCACCGCCTTGATCGTGTCGTCGGCGGTGTTGCGCGGATGATCGACCAGCGCGCGCGAACCGGTGTGGCTGATGACGAGCGGCCGCTTCGCATAGGCCGCGGCCTCGGCCATCGTCCGCGCCCCGCCGTGCGCGAGGTCGAGCAGCAGCTTCTCCGCCTCGATCCGCTCGATCGTCGCCTTGCCCAGCTTGGTCAGGCCGCCGTTGCGCGGCTCGAGCGACCCATCGCCGGCCAGGTTCCCGTTATTGTAGGTCAGCTGGACGGACATCACGCCGTCCTTCTTCATCTGCGCGAGCCGATCGAGCTCCGGCCCGACCATCGCCGTGTCCTGCGTGCCGATGATGACGCCGAACCTCTTCTCACGCTTGGCCTTGAGGATGTCGGCCGCGCTTCGGACGTGCAGCAGGCGATCGGGGTTGGCGCCGAAGATCGCGCGCTTGTCCGCCATGTCGCGCTGGTATTCGCCCCACGGATCGGTGACGTTGCCCACCGGCATGACTGTGTCGCGCACCACCGTCACGCCCGTCGCCACGGTGTCGGCCCAGCCCTTGTCAGTGTAGCGGCTGACTCCGTCCGCCGCGTCCGGATCGCCGATGCCGCCCAGGCCGTCGATGATGATCGCGCTGTCGTACCACGACGGGCCCGCGGCCCGCTTCTGAGCCAGAGCCGGCCCCGCCGCTATCGCCGCCGCGGTACCGGCCAGCATCGTCCGCCGATCGACTTCCATTCGTCCCTCCCCTGCCGTCATCGCGAGCGGCGCAGCCGCGTGGCAATCCAGTAGCGACGGCTGGATTGCTTCGCTACGCTCGCAATGACAATGGCCACCGATCCCGCCCGCATCACGACGCCCGAGCGCACGGCCGAGGACGTCGACCAGGCGCTTCGCCCGAAGAGCCTCGACGAATTCATCGGCCAGCAGGCGGCGCGCGAGAACCTGCGCGTGTTCGTCCATGCCGCCAAGGGCCGCGGCGAGCCGCTCGATCATGTGCTGCTTCACGGACCTCCGGGACTCGGCAAGACGACGCTCGCCGGCATCCTCGCGCGCGAGATGGGCGTCGGCTTCCGCGCGACCTCTGGTCCGGTCATCGCCAAGTCGGGCGACCTCGCGGCCCTGCTCACCAACCTCGAAGACGGCGACGTCCTGTTCATCGACGAGATTCACCGCCTCAACCCCGCGGTCGAGGAAGTGCTTTATCCGGCGATGGAGGATCGCGCGCTCGACCTGATGATCGGCGAGGGCCCGTCTGCGCGCTCGGTGCGGATCGAGCTGCCGCGCTTCACCCTGATCGGCGCGACCACGCGGCAGGGGCTACTGACCACGCCGCTGCGCGACCGGTTCGGAATCCCCGTGCGCCTCAACTTCTACACCGTCGAGGAGCTCGAGCAGGTCGTCCGCCGCGCGGCGCGACTGCTCGGCGCGGATTTGACCGACGATGGGGCACGGGAGATCGCCCGGCGCTCGCGCGGCACGCCGCGCATCGCCGGCCGGCTGCTGCGCCGAGTGCGGGATTTCGCCCACGCCTCGGGATCGGACACGATCAGCGCCGAGGCCGCTGACAAGGCGCTGTCGCGGCTCGAGATCGACGCCCTCGGGCTGGACGCGATGGACCGGCGCTATTTGACGATGATCGCCGACCTCTATGGTGGCGGGCCGGTCGGCGTGGAGACTCTCGCCGCGGGCTTGAGCGAGCCGCGCGACACGATCGAAGACGTGATCGAGCCCTTCCTCATTCAGCTTGGCCTCATCGCGAGGACGGCACGGGGACGTGCGTTGAATGGCCGCGGCTGGACTCATCTGGGGCTTACCCCGCCCGCCAGCGCGCAGACGGGATTGTTCGATTCGAAGTAAGGCTGAATGCGTTTCTTTTCTCGTCATCCCGGACCTGATCCGGGATCCGCCATTCTTCGTAAGAAAATATGGATTCCCGTTTTCGCGGGAATGACGATCGCGTGGGCATCACCGGCAACGCCACAATCAGCAGCGGCTACGCCGGATTACGCAAAGGACTCATCCTGGCTGTGCCTCCCGGGCCGCAAGGACGTCTGCTCGACGCCGCTGCCCACGACGGCGCTCAACCCCAACGGCTACGGCTCGAACGGGCTCAGCAGCCTCGCCAAGGACCCCCCGGTCGACTGCTTCTATCTCTATCCGACAGTCTCCAACGATCCGGGCATGAACAGCGACATGATCGCCGGCCGCGAGGAAAAGCTCACGGCCGAGACCCAGTTCGCGCGCTTCGCCTCGGTCTGCCGAACCTTCGCGCCGATCTACCGCCAGATGACGCTTGCCTCAGTCGTCGCCTATGCCGCCGGCGCGGATGTCTCGCCTTATGCCGCGATTGCCTATCGCGACGTGCTCGCCGCCTGGCGCAATTACATCCGCACCCGCAACCAGGGCCGGCCGTTCGTCCTCATCGGCCACAGCCAGGGCAGCCTGATGCTCGGCCAGCTGATTGCGCGCGAGATCGAGAAAGATCCCGCCCTCGCGCGGCGCATGAAGCTGGCGATCATCCCCGGCTACAATGTCCTCGTGCCGCAGGGGAAGCTGGTCGGCGGCACGTTCAAGGCGACGCCGCTATGCAGCCGCGACGGCCAGACCGGCTGCATCATGTCCTGGACCAGCTTCCGCGCGAAGAACGCCCCGCCGCCCGGCGCGATCTTCGGCTACGCAGACCAGCCGGGGATGACCGTGGGTTGCGTCAACCCCGCGCACCCCGGCTCAAGCAGGTGGGAAAGCCTCGACAGCTATTGGTTCACCCGCTCGACGCTGCCGGTCCCCGGCGGCCCGATTCAGTGGTCGACCGAGGGCCAGCCGCCGACGCCATACGTCCGCACCGAAGGGCTGGTCTCGGCGCGCTGCATCAACGCCGGCCCGCGCGGCTATCTCTCGGTCCGTACCAACGCCGATCCGAAGGACAAGCGCACCGACCGGATCGGCGGCGAGGTCGGGGTGCTCGGCATGTTCCTGCCCGGCTGGGGGATGCATCTATCGGACATCGCGATCGCGCAGGGCGATTTGGTCCGCGAGGTGGGCGAGCTCAGCGCGCGATCGAGAACAGCTGCTCCACGCTGAGCCCGAAAGCCCCGGCGATTTTCAGCGCCGTGATGGTCGACGGCACGAAAACGCCATTTTCGATCGTGTTGATCGTCTTGCGGCTGACCCCGACGCGCGCGGCCAGCTCGGCCTGGGTCCAGCCGCGCGCTTCCCGCTCCGCTTTCAAGCGGTTGGCCAGATGCTCAGCCAAGCCGGTACGCGCGCCGTTCAAGCGCGGCGAAGCTCAGCAGCGCTACGCCAATGCCGCCGGTGACGATGACGTGGAGGGCCAGCTTGAGGTCGACGGGTTGGTAGATTGCCGTGAGATAGATGGTGATCGCCGCAGCCATCGCGCCCCAAAAGCCGAAGGCCTGCGACTTCAACCGATTGTGCCTGGAAGCTTCGTCGTTGAGGAGGTCCAGCACCTTCCAGCCCTTCAACAGGAACCCGCCCGTGCCGATCAACAAGAGCATCAGCGCGACCAGGATCAACCACGCTCCGATCCTGAACTGGGAATTGTCGCGGGCGGACGGAGCGGAAAAATAGACGGACTGCTGGAGCAGGAACACCAGCGCCATCATGAAGAACACGCGCGACCGGGAGCGTCCCAGCCGCTCGGCCTTTTCAACATCTGCTACATTGCGCATGGCACATCCCCGTGTAACTCTTGTGTTACATGTAACCCAAACGTTACGCGCGTCAAGCGGGGTTACGCACCGAGTCGGCGCTCGCTAGAGCGGGGCCGATGAGCGGTCACGCGCTGGACATCCCCTACCGCGGCGGGTTCGTTGGCAGCGAGCATCACTTCGCGCTGACGGTCTATTTCGAGGACACCGACGCCTACGGCATCGTCTATTATGCGAATTATCTGAAATTCATGGAGCGCGCGCGATCGGACTTCATCCGCGCCGTCGGGGTCGACCAGGCCGCCGAGCTCGCCGCGAGCGGCAGCGCCTACGCCGTGGTCGAGGTCGATATCCGCTACAGGAAGCCGGGCCGTCTCGGCGACGATTTGCAAGTCGTCAGCACGGTCGATCAGGTCCGCGCATCCTCGGTCCATATTCAGCAGCGAGTCATGCGCGGGACCGAACTGTTGACCCACGCACGCGTCGTTGCCGCCTTCCTCGATCGCGAGGGCCGGCCGCGTCGCCAACCAAGGGAATGGGTCGAGAAATTCAACGAAATCAGCGTTCAGGGGCAATGACGACAAGCTATTTCCTTTCCATCGCGGCGCTTGCTGCGGCCGCGCCGGCGAGCGCGCAGCAGCCGGCGGTGACCGTGGTCGCCGTGCCCCCGCTGACCACGCCCGACAGCGGGTCGAAGGGCGGCCAGTCGCTCGGCATCGGGTGGCAGGCGACGCAGATGATCGTCACCGACCTCCGCTCGACCTCCGAGCTGATGCCGCTGCCGCCCGACCGGAAGGATTTTTATTCCTATCCGGAAGTCACCGCGCCGACCTTTTCCAAGTGGCGCGCGGCGGGCGCGAAGACGCTGGTCACGGGGTTCGTCCAGTCGCGCGCGGACGGGCGACTGACCTTCGGCTGCTACGTCTATGACGTCGACAAGGGTCGCGAGCTCGCGCGCAAGGGCTTCGTCGTCGGCGGCGGCGACTGGCGCCGCGCGGCGCACCGCTGCTCGGGGCTGGCCTATACGGCGGTGACCGGCGCGCCCGGCGTGTTCGACACGCGCATCGCCTATGTCGCCGAGAGCGGCGTCGGCGACGCCAAGGTTAAACGCATCGCGATCATGGACAGCGACGGCTTCGACCACCGCTACCTGACGCCCGGCGGCAACATCGTGCTGACCCCGCGCCTTTCGCCCAAGGCCGCGCAGGTCGCGTTTGTGACCTACGCCAGCGGGCAGCCGCAGGTCCGCATCATCGATGTCGACTCTGGCGCTCAGCGCCCGCTCCTCGCCAGTGACGCGATGACCTTCGCGCCGCGTTTCTCGCCCGACGGCAGCCGCATCGCCTTTTCGATGATGCTCGGTCCCAACAGCGACATTTACATCGTCGGCGCGAATGGCGGCTATCCGCAGCGGCTGACGACCGCGCCTGGCATCGACACCGACCCGAGCTTCTCGCCCGACGGCAGCAAGATCGTGTTCGAAAGCGACCGTTCGGGAACTTCGCAGCTCTACGTGATGAACGCCGACGGCACGAACCAACGGCGACTGACCTTCGGCAGCGGCTGGTACGGTTCGCCCGACTGGAGCCCGGACGGGCAATGGATCGCCTTCACCCGCCGCGACGCGGGCGCGAGGCGGATCGGCGTCATTGCCGCCGACGGCACTGGCGAGAAGGTGCTGACCACCGGGCCCGGCGACGAGGGACCGAACTGGGCGGCGAGCAGCCGCGATGTCGTCTTCCAGCGGACGGACGCGGCGCGGCGCAATCTCATCTATCGCGTCTCGATCGACGGCACGGAGCCGCGGCGGCTGGAGATCCCGCAGGACGGCGCGGACCCCGACTGGTCGGGAGTGATGGACTGATGCGCAAGGCCCTGCTGCTGCTCACCATGCTGGCGTTCACTACGGCGGCCGAGGCGCAGCTCCCCGGCTTGCGCCGGCGCGCGCCGCCGCCTGCGCAGCCGGTCCTGACCGGCATCGACGCCGCGCGTGCGGATTTCGTCATGAAATCGGGCGCCGACACGGTCTATTTCGGCCAGAACAGCGCACTGCTCGCCTTGCCGGCCAAGGCGACTCTGGCGGCGCAGGCGCAATGGCTGCTTCAGCATCCGGAAATCGTGGTGCGGATCGAAGGCCATGGCGATGCCGGCGACACCCGCGATCATGCGCTGGCGATGGGTGCGCGGCGGGCGGAGGAGGTTCGCTCCTATCTTGTGCTGCTCGGCGTGCCCGCGATGCAGCTGGCAGTGACCAGCTGGGGCAAGGAGCGGCCCGGAGCGGGCCGCGCCGTCACGATTTTGGTACGCTAATTACGCCGCGCGGCGCTGATAGCCGCCGCTGACCGACAGCCAGGCGCGGGCCTGGCGCTGAGCCTCGGCGATCTCGCGGGCGGTCATCTCGACCGAAATCTCGGCGCGGCATTCCTGGCCGCGCGTGCTGCCGTTCAAGGCGGCGAGGTTGAACCATTTGTGCGCTTCGATGAGGTCGACCGGAACGCCGCCGCGTCCGGTCGAATAAGCCACGCCAAGCTCGAACAAGGCATCGACATCGCCCGCTTCCGCATCGGCAAGCCGGCTCCGGATCAGGAATTCCGCACCCTTCTGACTGATCGCACCCATGAAAACCCCCTCTTTCCTCGTTGAGGACGAATTCAGCAGTCGAAGGCAAAGAAATGGTTAACGCCGAAAAACCATCTTTCAGACCGGGATGTTGTCGATCAGCCGCGTGGTGCCGATGACGGCGGCCGCGATCAGCCGGATTTCGCCTGCCGGCTTATCGAGCGGCTCGAGCGTTTCGGCGTCGACCAGCGCGAAATAGTCGACCCGCGAAAAGCTGCCATCGAGAAGCGAGTTGCGCGCCTCGGCAAGCACGTCGGCGACCTGCGTTCCGCTGAGGATCGCGGCGCGCGCCGCTTCGAGAGCGCGGGGCAGGGCCAGCGCCTGTTGCCGTTCTTCGGGCAGCAAATAGGCGTTGCGCGACGACAGCGCCAAGCCATCGGCCTCTCGCACCGTCGGCACCGCGACAATCTCGACCGGAATGGCGAGATCTGAGACCATCCGGCGGATTACCGCCAGCTGCTGGAAATCCTTCTCCCCGAACAGCGCAAAGTCGGGCCGGACCGACAGCAGCAGCTTGGCGACGACCGTGGCGACGCCGTCGAAATGGCCGGGTCGAGCCTCGCCCTCCCAGCGCTCGGAAACCCCAGACACCTGCACGGTGGTCGCAAATCCATCCGGATAAATGTCGCTGACCGACGGCATCCACAGCAGGTCGCAGCCCGCGTCCTTGAGCATCCTGGCGTCGTCGGCCTCGCGCCGCGGATAGCGCGACAGATCCTCGCCCGTGCCGAACTGCATCGGGTTGACGAAGATCGTCGTCGCGACCTTGTCGGCGCGCGCCTTGGCTTCCGCGATCAGCGCCATGTGGCCGGCGTGGAGCGCGCCCATGGTCGGGACCAGCGCCAGCGTTCCGCGCATTTCACCCCGCGCGAATGCCAATTCTTCACTGCTGCGAATGGTTTGCACCCCGCCCGGCCCTCGGTTAATCTTTCGCCGGGGCGGCGTTTCGGTGCCGCGGGGGAAAAGATCAAGCATGGGCCAAGCGCATTTCATCGTCTTCGCCAACGAAAAGGGCGGCACCGGCAAGTCGACGACGGCGGTCCACACGGCCATCGCGCTCGCGGCCATGGGCCATCGCGTCGGCGCGCTCGACCTCGACAGCCGCCAGCGGACCATGACCCGCTATCTCGAGAACCGCGGCGCGACCATGCGCCGGCTGGACAAGGACCTTCCCGTCGCCGCCTACGAAGTCCTCGACGACCACAGTGAACCCGGCCTCAATGCGGCGGTCGAGCGCCTCTCGAAGCAGGCCGACATCATCGTCATCGACACGCCGGGCCGCGACGACGACATCGCGCGCTCGGCGATCCTTCGCGCCGACACGCTCGTGACTCCGATGAACGACAGCTTCGTCGACCTCGACCTGATCGGGCAGGTCCACCCCGAGAATTACAAGGTGACCAAGCCGAGCTTCTATGCGGAGCTGATCTGGAACAGCCGGACCCAGCGGGCGAAGAGCACGGGCAAGAGCGTCGACTGGGTCGTGCTGAGGAACCGCCTTCAGCACATCGAATCGCACAACCTCCGCCGCGTCGGCGCCGCGCTCGACGAGCTTGCGCGCCGTGTCGGCTTCCGGGTCATCCCCGGCCTCGGCGAACGCGTCATCTATCGCGAACTGTTCCCCAAGGGCCTGACCCTCATTGACCTGCCCCAGCTCGGCGAAGTGGGCATCGCCCACGTCACCGCGCGCCAGGAGCTGCGCGAGATGATCGCCGGTCTCGGCATTCCCGAGCCGGGCATCGTGGAAAAGGCGGCATAGCCGGCGAGCGCCGGCGATAAGAACAGGTGTTTCACGCTAAGTTTAGCCGGCGCGTCATCTTCGTGCCTTTGCGCCTTTGCGCGAAACTCACTCTTTCTGGATTGCTTCGTCGCTGCGCTCCTCGCAATGACGCCGGGTGAGTCACAGCTTCAACCCCACCATCCTGCGCGAATATGACATCCGCGGGATCGTCGGCGACACGCTTACCGAAGCCGACGCCTACGCGCTCGGACGCACCTATGCCGGGAAAGCCCATAGCGAAGGTGCGCGGACCATCGCGGTCGGACGCGACGGACGCACTCATTCGGGCATGCTCGAAGCGGAGCTGATCCGAGGCCTGACCGAAGGCGGCATGAACGTCATGCAAATCGGCATGGGCCCCTCGCCGATGCTTTATTTCGCGACCCATTATCTCGACGTCGACGGCGGCATCCAGGTCACCGGAAGCCACAATCCGGCCGACTACAACGGTTTCAAGCTGCTGCTGAAAGGCCGCTCGCTGTTTGGGGCCGAGATCCAGGAGATTGGCCAGCGCGCCGCTTCAGGCCACTGGCACGAAGGCAGCGGCACGGTCGAGGAAGTCGACATTCGTGAGGCTTATGTCGAGCGACTGCTACAGGATTTCTCTGGTCAGGCGTTCCGGATCGGTTGGGACGCGGGCAACGGCGCGGCCGGCCCAATCCTCGACATGCTGGTGGAGCGGCTGCCCGGGCAGCACCATGTGATTTTCAGCCAGGTCGACGGGCGCTTCCCGAACCACCATCCCGACCCGACGGTCGAAGCCAATCTCGCCGACCTGAAAGCGCTCGTGGCACGCGAGCAGTGCGATTTCGGCATCGCCTTCGACGGCGACGGCGACCGCATTGGCGCGGTCGACGGCGAGGGCCGGGTGATCTGGGGCGACCAGCTCATGCTGATCCTCGCCGAGCCGGTGCTTCGCGAGCAGCCCGGCGCGACCATCATCGCCGACGTGAAGGCCAGCCAGGTTCTGTTCGACGGCATCGCGCGGCTCGGCGGCGAGCCGCTGATGTGGAAGACCGGCCACAGCCTGATCAAGTCGAAGATGAAGGAAACCGGCGCCCCGCTCGCCGGCGAGATGAGCGGCCACATTTTCTTCAAGCACCGCTGGTACGGCTTCGACGATGCCCTCTACGCCGCCGTGCGGCTGATCGAGGCGGTAAGCGCGTCCGGCAAGACCCTGACCGAGATCATGGATGCGATGCCCAAGAGCGTCGCCACGCCCGAGCTGCGCTTCCCGGTCGACGAAGCGCGCAAGTTCGGCATCGTCGACGAGGTCCGCGACCGGCTCTCGGCTGAAGGCGCCAAGGTCGACGCGACCGATGGCGTGCGGGTCAGCACCGCCGACGGCTGGTGGCTGCTCCGCGCGTCGAACACCCAGGACGTGCTCGTCGCCCGAGCCGAGGCGAAGGACGAAGCCGGGGTCGAACGCCTCGTCGCCAAGATCGACGACCAACTGGCGAAGTCTGGCGTGAAACGCGCCGAGGGCGTGCACTAGCCAATCGCCGTGACGGCGGCGCGCGGCTGTTGTATTGCGACTCCATGCTGAACCAGCTGTCTGCGGACGCCGGCGAGCGTGAGCGGCTCCAACGGATGTTTGAGCAGGCCCCTGGATTCATGGCGCTGCTCGAAGGCCCCGACCACCGCTTCACGGTCGCCAACCGCGCCTTCCACGACCTCGTCGGCGGGCGCGACCTCGTCGGCCGGGCCGCGGCCAACGCCATTCCCGAATTCGCCGGGCAGGGCTTCATCGAGATCCTGGACGAGGCCGCTCAGACGGGCGAACCGTTTGTCGGCAACTCGATGCCGCTCAAGATCGGTCGCGAACAATTGTTCCTCGACGTGCTGTTCCAGCCGGTAACGGACGAAGCGGGCGAGCCGGCCGGGATTTTCGTCCAGGGCCACAATGTCACCGAGGACAAGCGCAGCGAGACCATCCGCAGCGCGCACAACCGCGTGCTGGAACTAGCAATCGGCGACAGCCCGCTCGAAACGACGCTCGGCGAGCTGATCAAGATCGTCGAATCGACCTCGCGCACGGGCGTCCTCGGGTCGATCCTTCTGCTCGACCAGGACGGGAAGCATTTGCGCCACGGCGCCGCGCCGAGCCTGCCCAAGGCCTATTGCGAGGCGATCGACGGGGCCGAGATCGGACCGTGCGTGGGGTCGTGCGGGACCGCGGCCTACCTCGGCCAGCCGGTATTCGTATCGGACATCGAGCACGATCCGTTGTGGGCCGATTTCAAGGCGCTGGCGCTGCCGCATGACTTGCGCGCCTGCTGGTCGACGCCGATTCTGACCGCCGGCGGCAAGGTGCTCGGGACCTTCGCGATGTACCACAAAGAGCCCCGCGAGCCGACCGTGCGCGACCTCGCGCTGGTCGACCTCGTCACCCAGACGGCGGCGCTGGTGATCGACCGGGAGCGCGCGCACGAAGCGCTTGGCCGAATCGCCGCAATGGCCGGCTAGTCGTCCTCGTCCTCGTAACCGACGAGGTTCAGCTCGCACGCCTTGATCTGGTGAGTCGTGCACCAATGCTTGAGCGCTTCCTCGCGGCCATGGGTGATCCACACCTCGGCCGGTTCGAGCTCGCGGATGGTCATGGTGAGCTCGTCCCAGTCAGCGTGGTCGGAAATGACCAGCGGCAGCTCGACGTTGCGCTGCCGCGCCCGCTGGCGGATGCGCATCCAGCCCGACGCCATCGCCGTCACCGGATCGGGCAGGCGCCGCGACCAGCGGTCGTTGAGCGCGCTCGGCGGCGCGATCACCACGTGCCCGGCCATCTCCTGCTTGGCCGCGCTCGCCGTGTGGCGAAGCTCGCCGAGGTCCACGCCGAAGCTCTCGTAGAGCTGGTTCAGGCGCTCGATCGCGCCGTGGAAATAGACCGGGTCGTGATGGTTGCGCGCCCGGAGCTCGGTGATGATGCGCTGCGCCTTGCCGAGCGCATAGGCGCCGACCAGCACGCAGCGGCTCGGATCGGAATGCAGGCGGTGAAGCAGGCGGTCGATCTCGCTCCCGGTCTCGGGATGGCGGAACACGGGCAGGCCGAAGGTCGCCTCGGTGATGAAGATGTCGCACGGCACCGGTACGAAGCAGGCACAAGTCGGGTCGGGACGGCGCTTGTAATCGCCGGAAACGACCACCCGCTCGCCCTTATGTTCCAGCACGATTTGCGCGCTTCCGAGCACGTGGCCGGCGGGGACGAACCGCACGTCGACCTCGCCGACGCGGATCGTTTCGTCATAAGCGATGCCTTGCCCGCTCTGCGGCCCGTAGCGTGTTTCCATGATTGCCAGCGTTTCGGGCGTGGCGAGCACCGCGCCATGCCCGCCGCGCGCGTGGTCCGAATGGCCATGGGTGATGAGCGCCTTCGCCTTGGGCTGCGAGGGGTCGATCCACGCGTCCGCGGGAGCGACGTAAATCCCCTCGGGGTGCGCCTTAATCCAGGAACCCAATCGCGCCATCGCGAGCTATATAGGGCGAAACGTCGGGCAGTTCCCGCCGGAGGAGAGAACAATGGACGAAACCTCGTGGTGGATCATCGACATCATCGGCCCGGCGATCCTGCTGATCATCCTCGTCTGGCTGGTCATGCGCCGCCGCTCCAACCGCACCACCCGGCAGACCGAGGCGAGCACGCGCGACCTGTACGCCGAGGAGGAGCAGCGCCGCCGCGAGGGGACTGACGACCTCTGACCGACCTGCCGCCAGTCGTCCGAAACTGGTTTGAGTCCAAGGGCTGGGCGCCGCGGCGCCATCAGCTGGAAATGCTCGACCTGGCGCGGGGGGGACGGAGCGCGCTGCTCGTCGCCGCCACCGGCGCCGGGAAGACGCTGGCCGGATTCCTCCCCAGCATCTGCGAGCTTGCGGAAGGGGCGCCGGAAGGGTTGCACACGCTCTACGTGTCGCCGCTGAAGGCGCTGGCGGTCGACGTCCAGCGCAACCTCATCGGCCCAATCGAGGAGATGGGCCTGTCGATCCGGGTCGAGACGCGCACGGGCGACACGCCGTCGGACCGCAAGGCGCGGCAACGGCTGAAGCCGCCGCAGATGCTGCTGACGACGCCCGAATCGCTGAGCCTGCTGCTCAGCTATCCGGATTCGCCGCAGATGTTCGAAGGCCTAAAGACCATCGTCGTCGACGAGTTGCACGGTTTCGCCAAGGAGAAGCGCGGCGACCTGCTGTCGCTGTCGATGTCGCGGCTGCAGAAGCTCGCGCCGGGGCTGCGGCGGGTCGGTCTGTCTGCAACGATCAGCGACCCCGACGCCTATCGCTCGTGGCTCGCGCCCGACGCCGACATGGAGCTGGTCGACCTGGTCATCGGCGATCCCGGTGCCGAGCCCGACCTTTCGATCCTCATCCCCGAGAACAAGATCCCTTGGGGCGGGCATTCGGGCTATCACGCGATCGCCGACGTCATGCGGCTGATCGAGACACACAAGACCACGCTCGTCTTCTGCAACACGCGCGGCCTTGCGGAGCTGATCTTCCAGAAGCTGTGGGACGAGAATGAGCGCGGCCTGCCGATCGGCATCCACCACGGCAGCCTGTCGGTCGAGGCGCGCCGAAAGGTCGAGACGGCGATGGCGGCCGGGCGGCTGCGCGCGCTGGTCGCGACGGCGAGCCTCGACCTCGGCATCGACTGGGGCGACGTCGACCTCGTCATCCAGATGGGCGCGCCCAAGGGCAGCTCGCGCCTGCTCCAGCGGATCGGCCGCGCCAACCACCGGCTAGACGAGCCCTCGAAGGGCATCATCACCCCTGGCAACCGGTTCGAATATCTCGAGGCGCGCGCCGCACTCGACGCGATCGACGACGGCGAGCTCGACCCCGAAGTGTTCCGCCCGGGCGCGCTCGACGTGCTCGCGCAGCACATCCTCGCGATGGCCGTCGCCGCGCCGTTCCAGCAGGCAGAGCTGCTCAAGGAAATTCGCTCAGCCGCGCCCTACGCTGGGCTCAGGACTGAGACGTTCGAGGAAATCCTCAACTTCATCGCGACCGGGGGCTATGCGCTCAAGGCTTACGACCGCTTCCGTCGGCTCGTGCCGGAGCCCGGACGCATGTGGCGCATCGCCAAGCCGAGCGTGGCCCAGCAGCATCGCCTGAACGCCGGGGTGATCGTCGAGCAGCCGCTGATGGCGGTCCGCTTCAGGAACGGCCGCAAGCTCGGCACGGTGGAGGAAGGCTTCGCCTCGGCGCTCGCACCCGGCGACCGCTTCTTCTTCGCCGGCCTCAGCCTGGAGGTCGAGCAGTTCAAGGACACCGACATCATCGTCCACGCCTCGGCCAAGCGCGGGCAAGTCGTGACCTACGGCGGGCAGCGGATGAGCATGTCGACGCACCTCGCCGACCGTGTCCGGCGAATGCTGTGCGACCGCAATGACTGGCACCGATTCCCGGACGACGTGCGCGAATGGCTCGAAGTGCAAAGCGAGCGCTCGGTCCTGCCCGAGCCGCATCAGCTGCTGGTCGAGACCTTCCCGCACGAAGGCCAGCATTTCATGGTCGCCTACAGCTTCGAAGGCTGGAACGCCCACCAGTCGCTCGGCATGCTGCTGACCAAGCGGATGGAGAAGGCGGGCCTGAAGCCGCTTGGGTTCGTCGCCAACGATTACGGCCTGGCCTGTTACGCGCTCGAGCCGATCAAGGACCCGAAGTCGCTCTTCTCGGCCGACATCCTCGAGCAGGAGTTCGTCGATTGGGTTGAAAGCTCTTACCTCCTCAAGACCGCGTTCCGCGAGGTGGCGGTGATCGGCGGGCTCGTCGAGCGCCAGCATCCCGGCAGGAAGAAGACGGGGCGCCAGGTCAGTTTCTCGACCGACCTCATCTATGACGTGCTGCGCCGCTACGAGCCCCAACATTTGCTGCTGCGCGCGGCGTGGGACGACGCGCGGCGGCGGATGACCGAGCTCGGGCGACTCGTCCGGCTGGTCGATCGCGCTTCGGCGACCATGCTGCACGTCGAAACCGACCGAATCACCCCGATGGCGGTGCCGCTAATGGTGATCGTCGGGCGCGAGGCGCTGCCGCCGGGCGCGGAAGCCGACGAAGCGCTCCTGACCCAGGCCGAAGCGCTCGCCGAGGAAGCGATGACGCTGTAGCATGGTGCCATGCGCGCCTTGCCTGTCCTGCTCGTCGCTGCCGCCCTGTCAGGCTGTGTGGTCGGCACCGTCGCCCAGACCGCCGTCGATGTCGTCACGCTGCCGGTGAAGGTCGCGTCAGCGGGCGTCGATGCGGCCACCACGAGCCAGGCCGAAGCCGACCAGAAGCGCGGGCGCGAGCTCAGGAAAGCGGAAGAGGAGCGCGGGCGCCAGGCACGGCTGGCCGAGCAGCGGTGCCGCAAAGGGCGACCGCTGCCGACCGACGATTGCTCCGCTTACTTGCCGCGCTGAGCCGAGCCGCTTCCCCCGGCCGCCTCGGCGAGCTGGTAAAGATAATCGATGTAGAACATGGTCGCCTCATCGAGGCCGGCGATCTTCGGGTTGCTGCTTTCGACCAGGAACCATTCGTTGGGCGCGTGCGCGCCGCTGCCGCGGCCAATGCCGATCTGGCCCGCCGCCATGCGCAGCGGATCACCGGTAAATACCACGCCCGGCCATGACCCGGCGGAGCGCGCGCTCAGCGCATATTGGACACCGGCGTTGGTCAGCGCGGCCTTCTGCGCCTGGATGAGCACGCTGCCCTCCTCCGTCTGGGTCGGGCCATAGCCGCCGCTGACGTTGACCTCGATGTCGCCGAACCCGTGTTTGGCGAGGTGCGCCTTGAGCTTGGCGACGGCCTCGTCCCTGGTCATGTCCGGGACGAGCCGGAGGTCGACCTTGGCTTCGGCGCGGCCGGGCAGCACTGTCTTCCCGCCCGGGCCCATGTAGCCGCCGACAAGGCCCTGGATGTTGACCGTGGGCTGCGACGCGAGGCGCTGCTGGCTGGTGAGGAAATCCTCGTTGAAGGCCCAGCGCTGGATGCCGAGGCTCTTCTTGACCTCGGCCTCGTTCTGCTTGGTGACATTGTCGGCGATGATCTCCTTCTGCCGCGCCGTCAGTGGCTTCACATGCTCGAACCAGCCGTCGATCGCGGGCGTGTGCTCGTCGGGCCCAACCAGCGTGTTGAGCGCCTTGACCAGGTGCCAGGCCGGGCTGTCGACACTCGCCATCAAGCTCGAGTGAATGTCGTTCTTCGGCCCGCGCCCGGATTTCTCGCCGCTCGAGATCAGCTGCAGTTCGACGGCGCCCTTGGCACCGAGCGTGATCGTGGCGGCGCCGGTCGCCGAC
>DATEIK010000177.1:0-6490 GCA_035279065.1 Sphingomicrobium sp.
CGGCTCCAGCGCGACGAGTCGCTCAACCTGCCGCCGCCGCCATTGCCCGAGCTTCCGGTGGTCGAAGCGCCCGTGACGCCCGTCAACCTGTCCAACGCCTACCAGGTGCAAGTCACCGGCAAGAACGTGAATTTCTACAACTTCGCGATGGCCCATCTGCGGACGCTGGCAGGCGTGGATTCGGCGACGCCGCAACAGATCAACCCGGGCGGCACGAGCTATATCCTGGTTCGCTACCGTGGCGGCATCGACCAGCTCGCTGCGGCGCTTCGCGGGCGCGGATGGGTCGTGGATTCCGCGGGCACCGTCGTCCGCCTCCGGTCCGATTCGGACAAGCCACCGGCCATGCCGCCGCCGCCGGTCCAGCCTCCGCCCACGCCGCAGCCGGCGACCCCGCCGGCCGCTCAGCCGCCACCCAAGACCGGCGACGAATGAAGCAGGGGCCCGACCAGATCGCGCTCCCGCTCGACTGGCCGCAAAGCGAGGGCGACGCCCGGTTCATCGTCTCCGAGGCCAACCGCGAGGCGTTCGACCATTTCCGCCGCTTCAGCATGTGGCCGGTCAAGGCGACCATCCTGACGGGTCCGCGCCGCTCGGGGCGGACGCTGCTGGCGCGCAGCTTCGTCGAGCGCGTCGGCGGGCGGCTGTTCGACGATGCCGACACCCGCGACGAGGAAGAGCTGTTCCATGCCTGGAACCAGGCGCAAGACACGGGGCGACCGCTGATCATGGTCGCGGACCAGGCGCCACCGGCATGGACGCCGCGACTGCCTGACTTGAAGACGCGCCTCGCGGTCACGCCCGTGACCCGCATCGATCATCCCGACGACAAGTTGTTCGGCGCGCTGATCCAGTTGTTCTTCGCCGATCGGGGCCTGCACGTCCCAACCGACGCATTGCGTTTCATGGCCGAGCGCCTGCACCGGGATTATTGGACCGCCGAACGCGCGGTCGAGGCCGTCGACCGCTTCGCGATCGCCGAGCGCGCTCGCCTTTCGCTGCCGACGATCCGGCGGGCGCTCATGGAAGCGCGGATGATCGGCGAAGCGGCCTAGCCGCAGCGGATCCTGGTGATTTTGTTCGCTTCGTCGAGCCAGACGGTGACCCGGTCGGCGCGGTAATCCATCGTCAGCATGACGTTGGGGGGGGCCCAGCGCAGCACGGCGGCCTTGGTCGCGTCCTGAATCGCCTTGCCTGCCGCGTCGCTGCGAACCTGGCCGATGTAACGGTCAGCGGCGCCCTCGACACAGGTGTGCCCCGGTGTCTCGCCATGAACCACCACCGGGGTGGCCGCGGGGGCGGTCGAGCAAGCGGTAAGCAGGGCAGGGGCGAGCAGGGCAAATTTACGCATTACGTTCCTCCGGGGATCAGCCGCAGGCCATCGATACCACGCGGTTCTGTGCATCAAGCTGAACGGTCAGCCGGCGGGCGTTATGGTCCGCATCGACCGCCTGGCCGGCGGCGACCCAGCGCAGCTTTGGTGCGCGCGCGGCCGTCATCAGCCGAGCCGCGAGTTCGACCGAGGCGGGCTGACCTACGAAGGAATTGAGGATCGCGTTCTGCTCGCACTTCGATCCGGGCGGCACCTGGTCCAGCCCGACGATCGTGCGCGCATCCGCGGCCGTCGAGAGTAGCGCAATGGCCGCAAGCAAGACTGTCTTATGCATCGACGGTTTCCTCCCGCGTCCTGGCGACGCGGCTCATCTTGAGCTTGCCGTTCTCGATGGCGAAGGCGAGCCGCCCCTCCACCAGGTCGAGCGCGTCCTTGCCGAACTCCTCGTAGCGCCAGCCGGACAGCATTTTGAGGCCCTTGCGCACGCCAGCCGCGAGCGCCTCGAGGTCGTCCGAGCGTGCAATCAGCTTCGCCGCGACCCCGCTCTCCTTCGCGCGGATCTTGAGGAGGAGCTTCAGGAGATCGCTGACCAGCGCGGCATCCTTGGTGAGGCCAGGCCGCTTCGGGTCGCGTTCGGGGAGCTCGGACGGCTCGAGCGGCTTGGCGCTGTCGAGCGCGGCGATCAGCCGGCTTCCGATGTCGTTGCTGCGCCAGCCTGATGAAAGTCCCCGCACGCGGCCCAAATCGTCCTGGTTCTTGGGCGGATGAAGCACGATTTCGGTCAGCGTGTCGTCCTTGATGATCCGGCCGCGCGGCAGGTTCTTCGACCGCGCCTCGGTTTCGCGCCATGCGGCGAGGGCCTTCAGGCGCCCGAGCACGGTCGGATTGCGGCTCGGCAGCTTGAGGCGCTTCCACGCATCCTCCGGTGCGAAGGCGAAGCTCGACGGGTCGGCGAGCCGCTCCATCTCCTCGTCGAGCCACGCGCCGCGGCCGGTCTTGCGCAGCTTTTCGACCATGCGCGGGAACACCGTCGCGAGGTGCGTCACGTCGGCGATCGCATAGTCGATCTGGCGCTTGTCGAGCGGCCGCCGGCCCCAGTCGGTGAAACGCGCGCCCTTGTCGAGGCTGTGCCCAAGCAGGCTTTCGATGAGATTTGAGTAACCGATCTGCTCCCCGTGACCGAGTGCCATCGCAGCGATCTGCGTGTCGAACAGCGGGTGCGGGACCTTGCCGGTCAAATTGTGGATGATCTCGAGGTCCTGCCCGCCGGCGTGGAAGACCTTGAGCACGTCCTGGTCCTTGACGAACAGGTCGAGCAGCGGAGCGAGGTCGATGTCGGCCTTGGGATCGATCGCGGCCGCCTCGTCCGGGCTCGCGACCTGGATCAGGCACAGGTCGGGCCAATAAGTGTTCTCGCGCATGAACTCGGTGTCCACGGCGATGAACGGTTGCTTCGAGAGCCGGTCGACTAGAGCGTTGAGGTCGTCCGACTTGGTAATCAGTGGGTGGATACGCATGGGTCTAATCGGCCAATAGCTCCGCCCTCGCGGGTTGACAAAAATGTTTCCCGCATTGAAGCGCGGCGCGCGCTTTTCTCCACAATTTTCCGCTTGAGCAGGCCCGAATTCATCATGCACGCCTATCGCACCCACAACTGCGCCGAGCTGCGCAAGAGCAACGTCGGCGAAACCGTTCGCCTGTCTGGCTGGGTCCACCGCAAGCGCGATCACGGCCATCTGCTGTTCGTCGACCTGCGCGATCATCACGGGATCACCCAGGTCGTCACCGATACGGATTCGTCGGCGTTCAAGATTCTCGACCGGATGCGGCTCGAATCGGTCGTCACGGTGGAGGGCGTTGTCGTCGCACGCTCCGCGGAAACGGTGAATCCCAACCTTCCGACTGGCGAGATCGAAGTACGCGCGGGGTCTGTCGCCGTGCAATCCGAAGCCGCGGAACTGCCGATGCCGGTCGCGACAGAGGCAGACTATCCGGAAGAGATCCGGCTCAAGTACCGCTACCTCGATCTGCGGCGCGAGCAGGTCCACGCCAACATCATGCTGCGATCGGCGGTGATCGCCTCGATCCGGCGGCGGATGATCGACCAGGACTTTACCGAGTTCCAGACGCCGATTCTGACCGCGAGCAGCCCCGAAGGCGCGCGTGACTATCTGGTCCCGAGCCGTGTCCACCCAGGCAAGTTCTACGCGCTGCCGCAGGCGCCGCAGATGTTCAAGCAGCTAATCATGGTCGCGGGGTTCGACCGCTACTTCCAGATCGCGCCCTGCTTCCGCGACGAGGACGCGCGCGCCGACCGTTCGCCCGGCGAATTCTACCAGCTCGACTTCGAGATGAGCTTCGTCACGCAAGACGACGTGTTCGCAGCGATCGAGCCGGTGCTGTCGGGCGTGTTCGAGGAATTCGCGAACGGCCGCACGGTCACGCCGGCAGGCGAATATCCGCGCATCCCCTACCGCGAAGCGCTGCTGAAGTACGGCACCGACAAGCCGGACCTGCGCAACCCGTTGCTGGTTTCCGACGTCGGCGAGCATTTCAAAGGCTCGGGCTTCGGTTTGTTCGCGGGGCTGGTGGAGAAAGGCGCGGTGGTGCGCGCAATCCCAGCGCCGGGCACCGCGGAGAAGAGCCGCAAGTTCTTCGACGACATGAACGAATGGGCGCGGAGCGAAGGCTTCGCGGGCCTGGGCTACGCGACGCGCAAGGGCGGCGAATGGGGCGGCCCGATTGCCAAGAACCACGGCGAGGAGGGCATGAACCGCCTGGCTGCAGAGATGGGACTTGGGCCCGACGACGGAATTTTCTTCGCCGCGGGCAAGGAAGAGGATGCGGCCAAGCTCGCCGGAGCGGCGCGTACCCGCGTCGCCGAACAGCTCGGCCTCATCGAGGACGGCGCTTTCCGCTTCTGCTGGATCGTTGATTTTCCGATGTTCGAGTTCAACGATGAGCAGCAGAAGATCGACTTCAGCCATAATCCGTTCTCGATGCCGCAGGGCGGGATGGAGGCGCTGGAGAGCAAGGACCCGCTCGAGATCCTCGCGTGGCAGTACGACATCGTTTGCAACGGCGTGGAGCTGAGCTCCGGCGCGATTCGGAACCACCGCCCGGACATCATGTACAAGGCGTTCGAGATCGCCGGCTACACGCGTGAGGAAGTGGACAGCGAGTTCGCGGGCATGATCAACGCGTTCAAGTTCGGCGCTCCGCCGCACGGGGGCTCGGCGCCCGGTATCGACCGCATCGTCATGCTGCTCGCCGACGAGCCCAACATCCGTGAAGTCATCCTCTTCCCGATGAACCAGAAGGCCGAGGACCTGATGATGAACGCGCCGAGCGTGGTGCGCCCGAAGCAGTTGAAGGAGCTGCACATCAAGGTCGTCGAACCGAGCTGAGCCGCCGCGTGGCCGCGCAAGCACGCTCGGCCCATTTTGAGACAGAAACGCGACAGGGCGAGCTTTGGGGCGATTGTGACGCCGCCTCACGCCGGTTAGCTTCGCGCCCGTGGCTGCCCGAACCATCTCCGACCAGGGGGAATCCCCCGAATATCTCGCGACGCTCGCGGCGCTGCGCGAGCAGTTGGGCGAGCTGCAACTGCCGCAAATCGCGCATGGGCGGCGGGCGATCATCATCTTCGAAGGGCCTGACGGAGCCGGCAAGAAGCACGCGCTGAAGCAGCTCGCGGCCGCGTTCGACCCATGCCATGTTGCGATCCACCCTATCCAGCACGACCGGCGCGAGTCCGCCGAAGGGCATTGGCTGGCGCCCTTCTGGCGTTGCCTGCCGGGGGCCGGCAACACGGCAATCTTCTATCGCAGCTGGTACCGGCGAGTGCTCGACGATCGGTTGCACGGCCGCATCGGCGACAAGGCCGTCGCGCGCGCGTTCGACGAGATCAACGAGTTCGAGGCGCAGCAGCACGACTACGGAACGCTGATCGTCAAGTTGTTCTTCGAAGTTACCCAGGCAGTCCAGGAACAGCGCCTGAGCGAGCGCGCAGCGAACCCCTGGTGGCCCGTGATCCGGCGCGACGAGCCGGTCAGCGTTGGCGATCCGGGCTATGCCGGCGCCGTGGAGGAGCTGTTCGCCAACACCGACACCCGCTGGTCGCCGTGGCGGCGGATCGACGGCAATGACGAGCGCACCGCGGCGCTGTCCGCGCTGACGACGATTGCCGACGTTTGGGCCGAGACTATGCCGGCGGAGCCGCCCCACGCGGTGGGAACGCCGACTCGCGCCGCTTAATCGGGATAGCGGATCGCCATCACCTCGTAGCTTTTCTCGCCCGCCGGCAAGCGGACGATACGCTCGTCGCCGACTTTCGCCCCGATCAGTGCGCGGGCGAGCGGCGCGCTCCAGCCGATTCTGCCGGCAGAGGCGTCGGTTTCGTCATCACCGACGATGGTCAGCAGGCGCCGGCTATCCTCCTCGTCGGCGAGTTCGACCGTCGCTCCGAACCGCACCTCGCCCCGCGAGACCTGCAATCGAGGATCGACCACTTTCGCGGCTTTCATGATCCGCGAGAGATGGGCGAGGCGCCGGTCGATCTCGCGCAGCCGCCTCTTGCCGTAGAGATAGTCAGCATTCTCGGACCGGTCGCCGAGGGACGCCGCCCAGGAGACGACTTCCACCATCTTCGGGCGCTCGACCCCGAACAGCTCGTCATATTCCGCTCGCAGACGCGCGAAGCCTTCGGGCGTGATGAAGCGCGGTTTTTCGTTCACCATTCAGCGTCATTGCGAGGAGCGCAGCGACGAAGCAATCCAGCAGAGGCGCAGCACTGGATTGCCGCGCCAGCTACGCTGGCTCGCAATGACGTGAACCGGGCTAAGCGGGCCCGCTCTTCCCAAGGTAGCGCGAGACGTGGAGCGCCTGTTGCTGCTGGCCGCTTCCGCGCATCGAATCATAGACCACGCTGTTCTCGATCACGCGCTGGACGTACGCCTTGGTCTCGACGAATGGGATCGCCTCGATCCATTTCAGCATGTCGACCCGGTTGCGCGGATCCCCGTAGCGCCGCACCCATTTCCCGACATTGCCCGAGCCGGCATTGTAGCTCGCGACGGCGAGCGGAACGCTGCCGTCCCAGATGTTTAGCATGCGCTGGAAGTAAGCCGAGCCGAGCATGACGTTGTAATTGGGGTC
>DATEIK010000178.1:0-4122 GCA_035279065.1 Sphingomicrobium sp.
TCCCAGATCATCTTCAGCGCGACCCACAGGATGACGATCAGGCCCACCCAGGCGATCCACTTGTAGCGCTCGATATAGCGAGCGATGAAATTGGCCGCGACGCCCATCAGGATCACCGACAGGATCAGGCCGAACACCAGCACGTAGGGATGATCCTTGGCCGCGCCCGCGACCGCGAGGACGTTGTCGAGGCTCATGCTAACGTCGGCAAAAGCGACGCCCCAGGCAGCGCTGGCGAAGCTCTTCGAAGCCTTCAGGCCCGAATGCTCGTCGCCGACGATCTCCTCGGAGCCCTTGCTCTCGCCCTCGTGGCGGAGTTCGCGGTACATCCGCCACGCCACCCACAGCAGGAGGATCCCGCCGGCGAGCACCAGCCCGACGATCTGCAAAAGCTGCGTGACCAGCAGCGCGAAGGCGATGCGCAGCACCAGCGCCGCGAGCACGCCGATCATGATTACCTTGCGCCGCTCGGCCGCGGGCAGGCCGGCGGCGAGCGCGCCGACGACGATCGCATTGTCGCCGGCGAGCACGATGTCGATGGCGAGGATTTCGAAGAAAGCGGCAATCGCCGCCGGGGTGATCATGGCCGCGATGTCCATAATTGTCGCCTAGCCGACCGCGAGCACTTTGCTCAAGCCCGTTACCGCCTCATCGCCGACCCAGCCTTCGTAGATCATGCTGAGCGCGACGTAGAGAATCATGATGAGGCCCGCCCAGGCGATCCAGTGATAGCGCTGGATCAGGCGGGCGACGAGGTTCGCGGCGAGGCCCATGAAGGTCACCGACAAAGCGAGGCCGATGAACAGCACCGCCGGGTGCTCGCGCGCCGCGGCGGCGACCGCGAGCACATTGTCCAGGCTCATCGACAGATCGGCGACCGTCACCTGGATCGCGGCGCGAAGGAAGGTCTTGGTCGCTGGCGGCCCTTCGACGGCGATTGTCTCGGGATCGTCGGCGGTCACGAGCGCGCCGCCCTTGATCTCGCGGTAGATATTGTACGCGACCCACAGCAGCAGCAGGCCGCCGGCCACCAGCAAGCCGGTGATGTGGAGCAGTTGCGTGGCGATCAGCGCGAAGGCGATCAGGAACACCAGCGCGAGGCCGACGCCAAGCGCTATCACCTTGCGGCGGTCGCGCTTGTGCAGGCCCGAGGTCAGGGTGCCGATGATCACGACATTGTCGCCGGCCATCGTCAGGTCGATGAGGATCACCTGGCCGAGCGTCAGCAGCCCCGCGGCGGTGAAGATGTCGGCGAAGTTGAACATGCCGGCAGGCATGATCACGCTCTATCCGTCATTGCGAGCGAAGCGAAGCAATCCAGCCGTTTCTGGATCACCACGTCGCTCCGCTCCTCGCGATGACGGCGGCTACTGGTTCATACTCGCGAAGAAGTCCTCGTTCGACTTGGCGTCCTTCATCTTGTCGAGGAGGAACTGCATCGCGTCGACCGTGCCCATCTGCATCAGGATGCGGCGCAGCACCCACATCTTGGTGAGCGTGCCCTGCTCGACCAGCAGCTCTTCCTTGCGCGTGCCGGACTTGCCGACGTCCAATGCCGGGAAGATGCGCTTGTCGGCGACCTTGCGGTCGAGCACGATCTCGCTGTTGCCGGTGCCCTTGAACTCTTCGAAAATGACCTCGTCCATCTTCGACCCCGTATCGATCAGGGCGGTGGCGATGATCGACAGCGATCCGCCCTCCTCGATATTGCGCGCGGCGCCGAAGAAGCGCTTGGGCCGCTGCAGCGCATTGGCGTCCACGCCACCGGTCAGCACCTTGCCCGAGCTCGGCACGACCGTGTTGTAGGCGCGGCCCAGGCGGGTGATCGAATCGAGCAGAATCACGACGTCCTTCTTGTGCTCGACCAGGCGCTTGGCCTTTTCGATAACCATCTCGGCGACCTGGACGTGGCGGCTGGCCGGCTCGTCGAAGGTCGAGGAGATGACCTCGCCGTTGACCGAGCGCTCCATGTCGGTGACTTCCTCGGGCCGCTCGTCGATCAGCAGCACGATCAGGATCACCTCGGGATTATTGTCGGTGATCGCCCGCGCGATGTTCTGCATCAGCACGGTCTTGCCGGTGCGCGGCGGCGACACGATGAGAGCGCGCTGGCCCTTGCCGAGCGGCGATACGATGTCGATCACCCGCGCCGACTTGTCCTTGATGGTCGGGTCGAGCGTATCGAGCTTGAGCTTCTCATCCGGGTAGAGCGGCGTCAGATTGTCGAAAT
Source organism: Sphingomicrobium sp. (assembly GCA_035279065.1). Lineage (GTDB taxonomy): Bacteria > Pseudomonadota > Alphaproteobacteria > Sphingomonadales > Sphingomonadaceae > Sphingomicrobium. The sequence continues at coordinate 2,231 of DATEIK010000178.1, forward strand.
TGACGCGATGGCGGACGGTCTCGGGATCGTCGAAGTTGATCGTGGTGACCCGGGTCAGGGCAAAATAACGCTCGCCCTCCTTGGGGCCCCGAATCTCGCCTTCGACGGTGTCGCCGGTGCGCAGGCCGAAGCGCCGGACGATCGACGGAGTGACGTAAATGTCGTCGGGCCCGGCGAGGTAATTGGCCTCGGGCGAGCGGAGGAAGCCGAAGCCGTCGTTCAGCACCTCGATGGTGCCCGACCCCATGATTTCCACGCCATTCTCGGCCTGGATCTTGAGGATCGAGAACATGAGGTCCTGCTTGCGCATCGTCGATGCGCCCTCGACCCCCATCTCCTCGGCCATTGCGACCAACTCGGCGGGGGTTTTTTTCTTCAGTTCTTTCAAATGCATGAGATGTTCTTTTCTTGGGAGATTTCGCTCGAGCTGATTGCGTTGAATCACAAAGCCGGAGAGCGGCAGGACGCCGCGATTGGGAGAGGACAGCGGCCGGCAATTTTATGGAAACGGGCCGGGGCCGTCGCGATTTTCAGGTATGTGCCGCCGCGCGCCCTGTCAATCAGCCTCACGGCCGAGCGGCGACGAATTAGAACGCCCGACAGCATTGCTGTCGTCAAATTCTAAAAAGGCCGCACGATCACCAGCACGACGATCAGCGCCGCGGCGACACCCGGGATCTCGTTGATCATCCGCACCGCCTTGCCGCTTAGCGGACGCTCGCCGTTGGCGAGCTTCTTGCCGTAGGCGGCGAGCCAGCCCTGGTAGGAGCTAAGGGCGATGACCAGCGCGAACTTGGCCATGAACCAGCCCTGATGCCATGCGTCGATGTTGAAGGCGAGCATTAGGCCGAGGACCCAGACGACCGCGATCGCCGGGGTCAGGATGATCGAGCGGATGCGCGATTCGCGCTCGATCCAGGCGCGGTCCTCGGGCGAGCCGACCGCAGTTTCCTGGTGATAGACGTAGAACCGCGGCAGCAGGAATAGCCCCGCCATCCAGAAGATCACGAAGGTGACGTGCGCGGCTATGACCCACAAATAAGCGGGCCCGAGAAATCCCGTCAGGTCTGGCACACTTTCCCCTTCACCCGGGCCAGCAGCTCCTCGACATGCGCGATCGGCGTGTCCTGAAGAATGCCGTGGCCGAGATTGAAGATGTGAGGACGACCGGCGAAGGCGTCAAGGATGCGGTCGACGGCGCTGCCGAGCGCTTCGCCGCCGGTGACCAGCGCCAGTGGGTCGAGATTGCCCTGCAGCGGCAAGTCTTCGGGCAGCTCTGCCGCGGCCCAGATGGGATTCACCGTTTCGTCGAGGCCTAACGCTGTGACCCCGGTTCCATCGGCATAGGCCCGGAGCTCGCCGCCTGCGCCCTTGGGGAAGCCGATCACCGGTACGTCGGGATGTTGGCTTCGAATCGCTTCGACCAGGCGCGCCGTCGGCGCGATGACCCATTGCTCGAATTGCGCCGGCGACAGGCTCCCGGCCCAGCTGTCGAACAGCTGCACGACCTCGGCGCCGGCCTCGATCTGGCCGAGCAGATAATCGCGCGTGACCTCCTCGATCCGCTCGATGATCGCGGCGAACTTTCCCGGATTGGCATAAGCCAGCCGCCGCGCCTCGGACTGGTCGCGGCTGCCCTGCCCGGCGACCATGTAGGTCGCGACCGTCCACGGGCTACCGGCAAAGCCGATCAACGTCTTTGCGGGCTCGAGCGCCGTTTTGACCTTGGCGACCGTCTCGTAGATCGGGTCGAGGCGAACGGGAAACGGGTTCAGATCCTCGATCGCGGTCTCGGCCAGGATCGGCGTCAGCCGCGGCCCCTCGCCGGCAATGAAGGTCAGGTTCTGCCCAAGCGCGAAGGGCACGATCAGGATGTCGGAAAAGAGGATCGC
>DATEIK010000179.1:0-2499 GCA_035279065.1 Sphingomicrobium sp.
CGCGCTGCTCGATCGCCACGGCGTCGGCTTCGTGACCCACGACCTCATCGGCCTCAAGTCTCCGCGCCGGGCGAGCGGCCGCACCGCCTACGTCCGCTTCCACGGCACCAGGGGCAAATATCGTGGGCGTTACTCGGACGATCAGATGCGCGACTGGGCGGAATGGCTGAAAGACCAGCGTGCGAAGGGTCGTTCGGCCTGGGCCTATTTCAACAACGACATGGGCGGCGACGCGATCGAAGACGCGCGCAATCTCAAGAGGCAGCTTGCCTAACAGCCGTTGAATGTTCCAACGTTGCGCGGTCTTGAGGGGAGGCCGTCTGGTGAAATCCGTCCATATGTTGCTCGCGGCGAGCGCCGCGTCCGTGTTCATTGCCCCGGGCGCCGCCGCGCGCCCGATCGCCGTCAGTGACATCAACAATATCCGCGACGTCTCCGCGCCCGCCGTCGACCCCGCCGGAAACTGGGTCGCCTACCAGGTCAGCTCCGTCGATGCGAAGGCCGACAAGAGCTTCAGCCACATCTGGATGACCTCGTTCGACGGGACGCGAACGGTCCAGCTGACCAATCGCGAGAAGGAAAGCGAATCGACCCCGCGGTTCAGCCCCGACGGCCGCTATCTCGCGTTCATCTCGTCGCGCACCGACAAGCACGACAACGACCAGCTGTGGCTGCTCGACCGCACCGGCGGCGAAGCGCGGCCGCTGACCAAGCTCGACGGCAGCGTGGTGGATTACGCCTGGTCGCCCAGCGGCAAGCAGATCGCGCTCATCGTCCTCGATCCCGACCCCGCCGACAAGGACGAGGCCAAGGGCGATGAGGAAGATCCGCCCAAGCCGATCGTCATCGACCGGTTCCAGTTCAAGCGCGACATCGACGGCTATCTCGGCACGCGGCGGCAGCGGCTCATGCTGCTCGACCTCGCGACCGGCCAGGCGCGCCGGCTGCTCAGCGGGGAGTTCGACGATTACCTCCCGGCCTTCTCGCCCGACGGGACGCGCATCGCCTTTGTCAGCAACCGGGACAAGGATCCCGACCGGACCTACAACAACGACCTCTGGGTCGTGCCGGCGGCCGGCGGACCGCAAGCACCGACGCGCCTGACGACGTTCGCTGGCGACGACAACAGTCCGGACTATACCTCCAGCTATCCCGCCTGGAGTCCCGACGGACGCAGCATTGCCTATGTCCAGGGCGGTCCCGTCGAGCTCTTTTCTTACGGCACGCGCCATCTTGCGGTCATTCCGGCGACCGGCGGGGAGCCGCGCATCGTCACCGCCGCGCTCGACCGCAACGTCGGCAACCCCGTCTGGTCGGCGGACGGCAAGTCCCTGCGATTCATCGTCGAGGACGACAAGATGCAATATCTCGCCAGCGTGCCCGCCATTGGCGGGCCGGTGCGGCGGATCACCAATGGCAAGACGGTTGTCTGGGCACAGGACCAGGCCAAGGGCCATGCCGTCGCCTTGGTCGAGGACTTCACCCATCCGCCGGAGGTATTCGCGCTCGACGGCGCCGACCTGCGCCGCCTGTCGCGCCAGAACGACGGCTGGCTCGCCGACGTCCAGCTCGCGCCGGTCGAGGACACGGTCCTGCACAGCAAGGACGGGACCGAGGTTCACGGCTTCCTCGTTAAGCCGCTCAATTATGCCGGCGGGCGCGTGCCGACGATTCTCCGCCTCCACGGCGGGCCGCAGTCGCAGTTCGACTATGGCTTCACCTTCGAATGGCAGCTGCTCGCGGCGAACGGCTATGCCGTCGTTGCGGCCAACCCGCGCGGCGGCACCGGCCAGGGGCAGGATTACGCCAAGGCACTGTACGCGGATTGGGGCGGGCCCGCCGTCCCCGACGTCCTCGCGGCGGTCGACGATGCGGTCGCGCGAGGGATCGCCGACCCCAACCGGCTCGGCGTCGGGGGGTGGAGCTACGGCGGGATGCTGACCAATTACACGATCGCCAGCGACCAGCGCTTCAAGGCGGCGACCAGCGGCGCCAGCATCTCCAACATCTTCGCGGGCTACGGCACCGACCAATATATCCGCGACTATGAGGCGGAGCTCGGCAAGCCGTGGGAGCATGTCGATGTGTGGATGAGAAACTCCTACCCCTTCTTCCACGCCGACCGGATCACTACGCCCACGCTGTTCCAGGTCGGCGACAAGGACTTCAACGTCCCGCTCCTCAACTCAGAGCAGATGTACCAGGCACTGAGGAGCAATGGCGTACCGACCGAGCTGATCATCTATCCCGGCCAGTATCACGGGCTGAAGCGGCCGAGCTTCATTCGCGACCGCTATCAGCGCTATCTCGACTGGTATGCTAAATATCTGAAGTAGCCGGCAGGGCCAGCACCGGACCGAATGCGGCCGCCGCGGCCGCCGGATCGTCCTTGCCCCACACCGCCTGGCAGACGGCGATGAAATCTGCGCCGGCATCGACCAAGGGCTTCGCATTGTCTGGCGTGATCCCGCCTATGGCGACGCAGGGGATCTCGAACAG
>DATEIK010000180.1:0-3393 GCA_035279065.1 Sphingomicrobium sp.
GACCGCGACGGCCGCGATGACCGTTACGAGAACGACCACGGCTGGGACCACGACGACTGATGGCAATTGAACGGCGGCTGACAGGAATATTCAGCACCGTAACAAGCCTCGTGCGTTAGACCGCCAGCAACATCTGCTCAAAGGAGTGCAACATGCGTAAGTTCCTGATCCCCATCGTCGCCGCGGCTTCGAGCCTCGCGATGGCAGCGCCGGCTTCGGCCCAGGTCGTCCAGTGGGCGCCGCCCGTCTACCAGTACAATCCGTACAACTTCGGCTACGGCTTCAACGGCGGCAATTTCGCCCGTTCGATGGAAAGCCGGGTGCAGCGCGTGCGGATGGACATCCGCGTGATGCGCGACCGCCGGGTGCTGTCGCGCAACGAAGCGCGGAGCCTCGACCGCCAGGCCGAGAACCTGCAGCGGCGCATCTTCCGCGCGACCCGCTATGGCATCAGCCCGGGCGAGGCGCGCAGCCTGGAGACCCAGATCTTCAACCTCCAGCGCCGCGTCGTTCGCGAGGCCAACGACTGGAACCGCCGTTACGGCCATCATCGCCGCTACTAATCCGCGGCAAGGCCACGAGAGAAGGCGCGCCGGGAAACCGGCGCGCCTTTTACTTTGGCAGGGGCGCTGGCTATAGGCGCGGCAGCGGGCGCCTGAGTTCTTTGGGGGCCGCTCCCACATTCGCAGCCAAGGAGCCGCCGTTCATGGCCATCACGCCGCTCATGCCCGTTTATCCGCGTTCGCCGGTCCGGCCGGTCCGTGGAGAAGGCGTCTATCTCTATGGCGAGCAGGGCGAGAAGTATCTCGATTTCGCGGCGGGGATCGCGGTCAATATCCTGGGCCATGGCCACCCGCACGTGACCAGGGCCATCCAGGACCAGGCGGCGACGTTGATGCACGTCTCCAATCTCTACGGGTCACCGCAAGGCGAAGCGTTCGCGCAGCGGCTGTGCGACCTGACTTTCGCCGACACGGTGTTCTTCACCAATTCCGGCGTCGAGGCCATCGAGTGCGCGATCAAGACCGCGCGCCGCTACCATTACGCCAAGGGCAATGCTCACAAGCACGACCTGATCAGCTTCTCGAACGCCTTCCACGGCCGCTCGATGGCCGCGGTCAGCGCGACCGACCAGGCCAAGATGATCGACGGCTTCGCGCCGCTGCTGCCGGGCTTCAAGGTGATGCCGTTCGACGACCTCGACGCCGCGCTCGGCGCGATCGACGAGAATACCGCGGGCTTCCTGGTCGAGCCGGTGCAGGGCGAGGGCGGAATCCGCCCGGCGAGCCACGAGTTCCTCGCCGGCCTGCGCGCAGCCTGTGACGAGCATGACCTGATGCTGGTGTTCGACGAGGTGCAGTGCGGGGTCGCGCGCTCGGGCCACCTCTATGCCTACCAACATTATGGCGTGACGCCGGACATCATGGCGTCGGCCAAGGGCATCGGCGGCGGCTTCCCGATGGGCGCGTGCCTGGCCAGCGAGAAGGCCGCCACAGGCATGGTCATCGGTACTCACGGGTCGACCTATGGCGGCAACCCGCTGGCGATGGCCGCGGGGCAGGCGGTGTTCGACATCGTCGCCAACGAGGATTTCCTCGCCGAGGTGCGGCAGAAGGGCGAGCGGCTGCGCTCGGCGCTCGAACAGATGATCCCCAACCACGACCATCTGTTCGAAAGCGTGCGCGGCCTGGGGCTGATGCTCGGCGTCAAGATGAAGTCCGACAGCCGCGCGTTCGTGAATTACCTCCGCACGAAGGGGCTGCTGACGGTCGCCGCCGGCGATAATGTGATGCGGGTGCTGCCGCCGCTCAACATCACCGAGGAGAATATCCGCGAGTTCGTCGAGACGCTGTCGGCGGCTGCCGCGGAATATGAGGTGCCCGCGGCCGCGGCCTGAGACTGTCGCCTGACGGACATTTTTGGTAGAAAGCCGTCGTCGCTAGGGTTCGGGGCAGCAATGGCCGCAATTTCTCAGGGGCGGAAATATTGGATCGCGGGCGCGGCCTGTTTCGCGATGGTCGCGGGCGGCTTTGCCTTTGCGCTTTATTCGCCGGCGTTCGGTCCGATCGCGGGCACGATCGCTCCGCAGCTGTACGTCGATTCCCTGCCCGGCGCGCAGATCCCGCTTCACGGCCGCTACGTCCTGGTCGATGCCGCCTCCGCGCGCCTCTACATGATCCAGGACGGCAGCGTGCGGGATTCGATGAAGGTCATCGTCGGCAAGCCCGAAACGCCGACGCCTGCCCTGAAGAGCGTCATCAATTACGAGACGCTGAATCCGTATTGGCACGTGACGGGCGAGCTCACGCGGACCCTGATCGCCGCGCGCGTGCTCCAGGACGGGAACAGCTATCTGACCCAGCGCGGCTATGAAGTGGTCACGAATTTCGGGCCGGGTGGGCGAGTGATTCCGCCCGACGAGGTCGACTGGAAAGCGGTCGCGGCCGGCAAGACCGACATCCTCGTCCGCCAGCAGCCGGGCCCCGCCAATTCACTCGGCCAGTTCAAGTTCGACCTGCCCGACGGCGACGGCATCTACCTTCACGATACGCCGAAGAAGGAGCTGTTCGCCCAGGACCAGCGCAACCTCAGCCATGGCTGCGTCCGGCTCGAGGACGCGGAGCGCCTCGCGCGGTGGCTGCTTGGCAAGGATCCGCCCGCGGTCTCGGCGCCCGAACAGAACGTCCTGCTCCCGCAACCGGTGCCGATCACCATCAGCTACCTCGATTCCGACAGCCAGACGCGCCTCGCCGCGCTGCAGTAGGGAAAGAGTTGGACCCCGGACCAAGTGCCGGGTGACGGGTTGGTTGCCGCTGCGCTTTGCCAACCCTATCTTCCTCCCATGCCCGAAACGCAGCTGAATACCGACGTCGCGCTCGGCGTCGCGATCCCTTCGCGCAATGCGCGGGGCCGAATCGCGCGGCTGACGAGCGTCGTCGACACCGTGCTGTCGAGCCACAAATATCCGCCGGTGATCGAGAAGCTGATGGCCGAGGCGCTGGTGCTGACCGCGCTGTTCGGCTCGCTGCTCAAGGAAGCCGAGGGGCAGGTCACGCTCCAGGCCCAGACCGAGAACGGCATCATCGACCTGCTGGTGTGCGATTATCTGCGCGGCGAGCTCCGCGGCTACATCCGCCACGACCCGCAGCGGCTGGCCGACGCGGGGCCGAACCCGTCGCTGTTCGCCTTGTTCGGCAAAGGGTATCTCGCGGTCACCTTCGACCACCCGGTGATGAACGAGCGCTACCAGGGGATCGTCCCGCTGGAGGGCGACAGCCTCGCCGCGGCGGCGCAGAGCTTCTTTGCGCAGTCCGAGCAGATCCCGAGCCTGGTCCGGCTCGCGGTCGACAAGAAGGACGGCCATTGGGTCGCGGGCGGCCTGTTGTTCCAGCA
>DATEIK010000181.1:0-15656 GCA_035279065.1 Sphingomicrobium sp.
GGAGAACCAGAAGAGATGGAACGGCGGCTGGCATCGCAAGAAGAACGGCAAGATCGAGCCGCGCATCGGCTCGCGCTGGCGCGTGCTGGCGAACATCTTCGCCAATCCGGACCTGCCCGAGATCGACGATTATTACGAGCCTTTCACCTTCGACTACGACCATTTGCAGTCGGCGCCGGAGATGAAGACCTTCCCGACCGCGCGCACGCGCTCGCTCGTCACAGGCGAGCGGATGGAGAAGATCCAGTGGGGCCCCAACTGGGAGGAAATCCTCGGCGGCGAGTTCGAGAAGCGCGCCAAAGACGTGAACTTCGAGAAGATCGAGAAGGACATCTACGGCCAGTTCGAGAAGACCTTCATGTTCTATCTTCCGAGGCTGTGCGAGCACTGCCTCAACCCGACCTGCGTCGCCGCCTGCCCGTCGGGGTCGATCTACAAGCGCGAGGAGGACGGCATCGTCCTCATCGACCAGGACAAGTGCCGCGGCTGGCGGATGTGCATCTCCGGCTGCCCCTACAAGAAAATCTACTACAACTGGAAAAGCGGGAAGGCCGAGAAGTGCATCTTCTGCTACCCGCGCGTGGAGGCGGGGCTTCCCACGGTCTGCGCCGAGACCTGCGTCGGACGCATCCGCTATCTCGGCGTCATCCTCTACGATGCCGACCGGATCGAGGAAGTCGCGTCGACCGAGGACGAGCAGGACCTCTACGAGAAGCAGCTCGAGATCTTCCTCGATCCCAATGATCCGGCGGTGATCGCGCAAGCGAAGGCCGACGGGATCGCCGACAATTGGCTGGAGGCGGCGAAGCTCTCGCCGATCTGGAAGATGGCGATGGAGTGGAAGATCGCCTTCCCGCTTCACCCCGAATATCGCACGCTGCCGATGGTCTGGTACGTGCCGCCGCTGTCGCCGATCCAGAATGTCGCCGAGCGGGGACATATCGGATTTGACGGCGAGATCCCGGACGTCGCTTCCCTGCGCGTCCCGGTGCAATATCTCGCCAACCTGCTGACCGCCGGCAAGGAGGAGCCGGTCGTCGAGGCCCTTCGCAAGATGTTCGCGATGCGCATCCACATGCGCGACCGCGAAGTCGAGGGCGCCACCAACCTCCGCGTCCTCGAGCAGGCCGGGCTGACACAGCAGCAGGTCGACGAGATGTACCGTTATCTCGCCCTCGCCGACTACGAGGACCGGTTCGTCATCCCGACCTCGCACCGCGAGGTTAGCGAGAACGCCTACGAGATCAAGGGCGGCTGCGGCTTCAGCTTCGGCAACGGCTGCAGCGGCGGCGGGCGCACCGAGCCGAGCCTTTTCGGGAGCCCCAAGAAGGTCGGACACGTACCGGTCCCCGGCAAAAGGAGGGCGGCATGATCACGTTCAAGGCGATCAGCGCGCTGCTGGATTATCCGACGCCGGAAATGCTCGCGTCGCTCTCCGCGATCGAGGCGGCACTGGCCGAAGAGCATGCGCTTGGTGAGGAGGAATTGCTCGGCGTGCGCAATTTCATCTTCGAGCTTGAGAAGGGCGACGTGCTCGAGCTCCAGGAGCGGTGGATCAACCTTTTCGACCGCTCCAAGCGGCTGGCGCTGCACCTTTACGAGCATAGCCATGGCGAGAGCCGTGACCGCGGGCAGGCGATGGTCGATCTGGCGCTCACCTACCGGATGAACGGCTTCGAGCTGAACGCGGCCGAAATGCCCGATTATCTCCCGCTCTTCCTCGAGTTCCTGAGCGTCATCCCCGAGGTCCACGCCAGGCGCTATCTGACCGACGCCATCGACATCATCGAGGCGCTGCGCATCCGGCTGGAAGAGCGGGATTCTCCTTATGCGGCGCTTCTGACGGCGCTGGTAACGCTTGCATCGAGAGAAGCCGACCTGGGTGAAGTCGACGCGATCCTGGCCGGCGAGCCCGAGGATCCGGCCGACCTCGAGCAGCTCGACAAGGAATGGGCAGAGGAACCGGTCGATTTCACCGCCGGGTCGGCGCTCAAGGACTGCCCTTATGCGGGCGGCACGGCGCGGGAGCGGGTCGCGAAACTGGCGAGAGCGGGAGCTTGATGATGGGAAGTTTCGTCCACCATGCCTTGTTCGGGGTCTACCCGTACATCGCTTTGTCGGTCTTCCTCATCGGCAGCCTGGTGCGGTTCGACACCGACCAGTACGGCTGGCGTTCCAAGTCGAGCCAGCTCCTGCGCCGAAAGCAACTGATCTGGGGCTCGGTCCTCTTCCACGTCGGCATCCTCGGCATTCTAGGCGGACATGCCGTTGGCCTCCTGACGCCGGTCGTCGTGTTCGAGTTCCTCGGCATCAGCCACAGCTTCAAGCAGCTGATGGCGATCGTCGTCGGCGGCATCTGCGGAACCGCCTGCTTTGTCGGACTCGTAATGCTGCTCCACCGGCGCCTGTTCGACAGGCGGATCCGGAAGACCTCGAGTATCAGCGACATCGCGGTGCTTCTGATCCTGTTCGTGCAGCTGTCGCTCGGCATGCTGACGATCCCGCTGTCGCTCGGCCATCTCGACGGATCGATGATGGTCAAGTTCATGAACTATGTGCAGGGCATCGTCACGCTGCGTGCCGACCCGGACCTGATCGCCGGCGTACCCCTGATCTTCAAGCTGCACATGTTCCTGGGCTTCACGATCTTCCTCATCTTCCCCTTCACCCGGCTGGTTCACGTCTGGAGCGCGCCGGTCGGCTATCTCTTCCGCAACTATCAGGTGGTGAGGACCAAGGTGAGCGCGCGGCCCGCCACCTATGATGAGGACCTTCCGCCCTATGTCGCTCGGCCCGCGCTGCGGCCGCAGCCAGTCTCGCAGTCGCGGCGCAAGGAGGCAGCATGAACATGATCAGCGTCAATGGCGTCACGATCGGCGAGGACGCCGTCGCGCGCGAGATGCAGCACCATCCGGCGCCCTCGCATGAAGAGGCGGCGCACCAGGCGGCGACGGCGCTCGTGCTTCGCGAGCTATTGCTTCAGCGGGTCCGCGACCGCGAGATCGCCGGCGCAACCGAGGACGAGCGCATCGCCGCTTTGATTGATTCCGAGATCCGCGTGCCCGAGCCGACCGAGGAGGAGGTCGCGCGTTACTATCGCCGCAACGGGCTCCAGTTCACGTCGCCCGCCATCTACCAGGCCGCCCACATCTTCTTCCCGGCGCGCGCCAGAAACGAGACAGCGAGCGCCGAGGCCAAGGCGAAGGCCGAGGCCATCTTTGCCGACGTGAAGGCCGAGCCGGGCCGGTTCGCCGACCTCGCGCGCGTCCATTCGGCCTGTTCGTCGAAGGAGCAGGGCGGCTCGCTGGGCCTCGTCAGGAAAGGCGACACCAACCCGGAGCTCGAGCAGGCGCTGGCGAGGATCGACGTCGGGTCGATCGAGCTCGTCCAGTCGCGTCACGGCTATCATATCTTGCGGCTCGACGACCGCGCGCCGGCGACCGTGCTCCCCTTCGAGCAGGCGAAGGGCTGGATCGCCGACCATCTTCGAAAGACCTCGAAGCGGCGGGCGATCACCCAATATTTGCAGCTCTTGACCGCGAGCGCGAAGATCGACGGGATCGAGCTCGCCGGCGCCGATAGTCCCCTGGTGCAGTGATGCTCTTGGGCAAGGTGATCAAACTCGCCATGACGGCGCAAAGCGACTTCCCTGCGGAGGTGAATGCGCGCGAGCCGGAGCTCGCCTCACAGCTGGAGGCGGAGGCGCAGGGCGCGGGAATGGATGTGCCCCAGTTCGTCGCGGACACGGTGAGCCGCTTCATGGCCCATGAGGACGGAGAGAGCTGGACGACGATCGTCGGCAACATCCAGCGGACCGACGATCCTGGCTACACCTTCATCTCGACGATCATGCACGCCCGGGTCAGCCACAAGTGCGAGCATCACGGCTGATCAGATGCCGGCGTACCATTCATAATCGGCAATGTCCTCCCAGGAAGGCGATGGCGGTACGCGACCGGAGTCGGGCCGCGAAGGCGGCTGCGCTTCCTCATTGGGCTCTGCGATGACGGCAGCATTGTCCATGACCGGCTCCGGGCGGGAGGGACCATTGCGCAGGGCCACGATGGCCGATCGCGTCAGGCGATATCGGGGCCGGGTCCCAAGTCGGGAAAACCGTACAGGGTCTTGGCGGTGCGCTCGACACGGCCTCTCGAGGCCGGAAGGACAACGCTCCGACAATCGAACGCATGTCCGAGGAGCGCAAGGGCCTCGGATAGAGCATGCCGGGCCGGCGCCCGGCGGCTGAGCTCGAACGTGATCAACGTATCGATTGCAAGGACCCGGCCGAGAAGCGCCTTCCTCGCGACCCGGTAGGTGGCGACGCCGTGGATGGCCTCATCAGGCCCTCGCGCGGCGAGGACTCCGCCCCCGCGCTCGATGAGCGCCAAGGCTTCCGAGATCCACCAGTCAGCGTTGGCATGCGAATGGGACTGCTGGACGATCGGCCACGCTTCGGCCAGCCTGTCTTCGCTCAAATGTTCGATGGCGAAGCGTGCCATGTCAGCGTCCCTCTTTGATGGACACTAGGGGACAATGCGTATCCAGCGATGAGCCAGATCATCCTATCGAATGATCCAGGTCACTCTTCTCTGGGACGAATCCAATGCTTGCATCGGTCCGCCACCTCGAACCTTTGCCCCAGGGACACCCCTGCCAAGGGTGCGAAGTGCGCGACAAGGCGGTTTGCGGCGTGCTCGACTGCGACCGCCTCGAGGAGTTCAGGAATTTGGGCTGGACGCTGAAGCTCGCGCCCGGCCAAGCCCTGTTCCACGAGGGCGACCCCGCCACGCGTGTATTCACGCTGACCAAGGGCTCATTGAAGCTCTACAAATTACTCGCCGACGGCCGCCGGCAGGTGACCGGCTTTCTCCATCCTGGCGACTTCCTCGGGATCAGCGTCGATGACGAGCATGCGTTCAGCGCCGAGGCACTCGAGCCTTCGCAACTCTGCTGGTTCCCGCGGGCGCGGTTCGACGACTTCGTCGAGGACCAGCAAAGGATGGAACGTGAGCTTTACCGGATGGCGGCGCACGAACTCGCCGCGGCCCAGCAGCAATTCGTGCTGCTCGGCCGCAAGACCGCGAGCGAGCGGCTTGCGAGCTTCCTGCTCCTGCTGGCCGATCGGACCTCAGCGGCCGACGGAAAGAAGTCGTTGGTGGTCCGGCTGCCGATGAGCCGGTCGGACATTGCCGATTATCTGGGACTCACCAAGGAGACGGTGAGCCGCGTCATCTCGGCGCTGAAGCGCGACCGGATCATCCGTCTCGAATCACTCGAGATGATCCGCATCCTCGACCGCGGCGGCCTAGAGCAGCTCTCCGAAGCCGCCGCTTGAGCATCTCGCCAGAACAGCATTAGGGCCGGGCATGGATCCGACGACCGTCGCCGCGCTGGCGATCCTCTTTGCATTGGGGGCGGCGCTCTATTCGAGCGTCGGGCATGGCGGAGCCTCCGCTTACATTGCCTCGATGGCCCTGTTCTCGGTTGCGCCCGAGACGATGAAACCAACCGCGCTGGCGCTGAACCTGCTGGTCGCCGGTTTCGGGGCGTGGCGCTACTGGAGGCGCGGCCTCACCAACTGGAAGCTGGTGTTGGCGTTCGCGCTGACCGCGGCCCCGGCCGCCTTCGTCGGCGGCGGGGTCCACCTGCCGGCGATCTATTACAAGCCCCTGGTCGGGATCTTGCTGTGGCTCGCCGCCGCGCGCCTCCTGTGGCAGCCGAAGGCGCTCGCCGAGCGGCCGGTGCATGCGCCACCCTTCTGGCTGACGCTCCCTGCAGGGGCGGTGCTTGGTTTACTGGCGGGTTTGACCGGAACGGGCGGCGGGATCTTCCTCAGCCCGCTGATCATCCTCAATGCGTGGGAGGAGCCGCGTCACACGTCGGGCGTCGTGGCAGCCTTCATCTTCCTCAACTCGGCGGCGGGGCTCGCCGGCAATGCCGCGTCGGTCGGCCATCTGCCGCATGAGCTTCCGATCTTCCTCGGTTCGGTCCTTGCCGGTGCGCTGCTCGGCACGTGGCTCGGGGTCGAGCGGCTCCCGCGGCCGTGGCTGCTGCGGACCCTCGGTGCAGTGCTGACCGTCGCCGGCGCAAAGCTGCTGTTCACATGAGAAGCGACATCGCGGTCGTGATCCTTGCTGGCGGCGAGGGAAAGCGCATCGGCGGCGGCAAGCCGCTCCTCCGGTTCCGAGGCGAGCGCCTGGTCGACCGTGCGATCCGGCTCGCCAGCCGCTGGTCCGATCTTGTCGCCATCTCGGTCCGCGACGCCGCCCAGGTGCAGCCGACCGGCGTCCGCGTCATCATCGACGAGCCTGGTGTCGAAGGCCCCCTCGGCGGTCTATTCTCGGCGCTTCTGTTCGGGGCGAACGCAGGCCGGGATTTCATGCTGACCATCCCTGCCGACATGCCGTTCCTTCCTTCGGACCTTCTCGACGGTCTCCAAACCGGGATCGGAGAATGTGGCTGCGCCCTCGGCGGCAGCGGCGGGCATCTTCACCCGGTGTGCGGCCTCTGGCGCACCTCGGCGCTCGATCGGGTCGGGACCTATCTCGCCGGGGAACGCCGGTCGCTGAGAGGCTTTGCGGCGATGGTCGGCTTCCGCGAGGTGGAATGGGGCTCAGGACCATTGGACCCGTTCTTCAACATCAACACGCCGGGCGACCTGGCGGAGGCCTCAAGCCGCTCCGCGGACTAGAAGTCGAGGATCTCGACCGCTTCTCCGGTCGCAACCGCCGGCGTCTTCGCGCGCTGGCGCACGAGCAGGCCGGCCTCAGCAAGCACTTTCTGCGCGCTCGAATCCTGGAAGGACAGGATCTCGGCGGCGCCTTGCAGGGTGCGCGCGCGATGGAAGGTCTCGCGGGGCCCGCACTCTTTGAGGGACGAGGCGAGCGCCATCTTTCGCCAGGCGAGAGCCCACTCGATCGGTTGGCCGCTCAGTGCGGCGACAAGCGGCGCAAGCAGAAGCCGCGCGGTGACCATCGCCGAGGTCGGGTTCCCCGGCAGCCCGACGACGAAGCGTTCGCCGATCAGTCCGAGCCACACCGGCTTTCCCGGCTTGATCGAGATTTTCGAGAAGATGAGCTCGAGCCCAAGTGGCTCGAACATCGTCTTTGCGAAATCCTTTTCTCCCACCGATGCTCCGCCGGTCACCACGATCACCTCCGCGCTGTCGAGCGCCGCCGTTGCAGCGTTCCGCATCGAAGGAAGGTCGTCCCGGAGACGTGTACGGCCGACGCATTGCGCTCCCCATTGCTGCGCGAGCGCGGCCACGCCGAAGGACACGCTTTCGGGGATCGCATCGGCACGCTCCCGCGCGGTTCCGGGCGCCGCAAGCTCGTCGCCCGTCGCAATCACATGCAGGCGCGGGCGTACGTA
This sequence comes from Sphingomicrobium sp., assembly GCA_035279065.1. Classification (GTDB taxonomy): domain Bacteria; phylum Pseudomonadota; class Alphaproteobacteria; order Sphingomonadales; family Sphingomonadaceae; genus Sphingomicrobium. The sequence continues at coordinate 7,372 of DATEIK010000181.1, forward strand.
CACGTCCAGCTCCGCCACATCGGCCGCGGCGGCGGTGACGATCGCGCGTGGATCGAGCAGGCGAGCCGCCGCCAGCAGCTCGTCGCCGGACCGGAAGTCCGAGCCGGCCTTGCGAATATGGACCGCGGAACCGGGCGGTTCATCGATGATCGCCAAGTCGCCCTCGCGGCGGACATTCTCCTGGATCACGACCCGGTCGGCTCCGGGAGGCACGGGCGCCCCGGTGAAAATCCGGGCGCAGGTGCCGGGCTCGACCGTGCCGTTCCAGCCGGCGCCAGCGAAGGACTCACCGATGACCTTGAGTGAGACCGGAAAGGTCACGAGGTCACTCTCGCGCACCGCGTAACCATCCATTGCCGACACGTCGGAGCGCGGCGAATCGATCTCTGCGATCACCGGCGCGGCGAGCACCCGGCCCGCGGCTTCTGCAATGTCGACTGCCTCTGTCCCGAGCGGGCTAGCGGCCGAGCGGACCAGCTCGAGCGCCTCGTCATAGCTGATCATGTCCGCTACCAGTCGCCCGACTTGCCGCCCGTCTTGGACGTGACCTCGATGCCGCCGATCACCATCGCGCGGTCGATGGCTTTCAGCATGTCGAACAAGGTGAGGCACGCGACCGAAACGGCGGTCAGGGCCTCCATCTCGACGCCCGTGACTGCGTTGGTCCGTACCTCCGACGTGATGCGAAAGCCCGGCAAGCCTTCGTCAATCTCGATTCGCACCTCGACCTTAGTCAGCGGCAGGGGGTGGCACAGAGGGACCAGCTCGGCGGTACGCTTCGCGCCCATGATCCCCGCCAGCTCGGCGGTGTGGGCGACGGAACCCTTGGGGGTCGTGCCTGCGCGAACCTGGTCGAGCGTCTCGCGGCGGCAGGTCAGCGTTCCCGCCGCTGAGGCGGTCCGAGCTGTGGGTTGCTTATCGGAGACGTCGACCATGCGCGCGCGGCCGCTTTCGTCGATATGGGTGAGCCGGCTCATGCGCAGAGGTGCCTCAGCCGCGGAACCTGCCCGGCAAGCGAGCAGGGTCGGTAGCGGCTGTCGAGCTCATATTTCAGCACCAGGTCCCACCCGTCGCGGCAGGCGCCGGTCGAGCCCGGCAGGCAGAAGACGAACGTGTCGTCGACCTGCCCTGCGAAGGCGCGCGACTGCAGCGTAGAGAATCCGACGGTGCCGTAGCTCGCCTGGTGGAAGAGGATCGAGAAACCGTCCATTTCGCGGCCGAAGAGCGGCTTCACCGCCTCCGGCGTGACGTCGCGCGGCGCGAACCCGGTCCCGCCGGTCGAAAGGATCACGTCCACCCTCTCATCCTCGACCCAAGCGCACACCTGTACACGGATCGCGTCGACGTCGTCGGTGACGATCGCCTTGGCGGCGAGCTCGTGGCCGGCCTGGGCGAGCCGCTCCGCGAGGAGGCCGCCGGACTTGTCGGTCTCCTCGGTGCGGCTGTCGGAGACGGTGAGGACCGCAATCCGAAGCGGATAGAAGGTGAGGCTTTCGTCGATGCCGGCCATGCGATCAGCCCCAGCGGTCCCGGTCGGCGTAATCGGCCTCGGTCGGCTCGATCCATTCCGAGCCGGCCTCGCCCACTTCGCGCTTCCAGAAGACCGCCTCGGTCTTCAGCCGGTCCATCAGATAGTCGGCGGCCTCGAAGGCGGCCCGGCGATGACGCGCGGCGGCGGCGGCAAAGACGATTGGCTCGCCGGCGGCGATGTCGCCGCAGCGATGGACGACACGCACGTGGCTGACATCGAACCGGGCTGCGGCCTCGACGGCGATCTCCTCGAGCGACTGCAAGGTGAGCGCGGGATGATGCTCGAGCATCAGCCGATAGACGGTCTCGCCCTCCTTCGAGCCGGGGCGAGCGATTCCCGCGAAGCTGACCACGGCTCCGTCGCCCTTCGCCTGCTCGATCAGTGCTGCGAGCTCCTGGTCGGGACGCAGCGACCGTTCCTCGAGGCGGGCGACAACGCTCATCCGCCGGACACCGGCGGCAGGAACTCGACCCGGTCGGCGGCCTGCAGCACGTAGGAGTCGCGGACCAGGGAATCGCCGACGCACGCCAGGGCCCTCCTGCTCCGCAGCGGCCGCTCCGCCTGCGGATGCTCGACGATAAGCCTCTCGCGCAGCTCGCCCACCGAGCAACCCGGAGGGGCGTCGATTTCCAGCTCGGGCCCGATTGCCTCGGCCAGCCGGCCGTAGAACAGGACTTTCAAGGGCTCACCTCGATTGCGCTTATCAAGGGCTGCTCTTGCGATGGTCGACGCTGGCGTCAACCGGCGCGAGCGGCCGAGGGGGACGAGCCTTCCGGCGAGCCGGGCTGGGGGAGGGCTGCACCGGAAGGCTAAGGCGACTGGTAGCCCTGCGCGGCAATTCGTCGGAATAGGTAATATTACGAGGCTCACCATCACTTATCGTGGAAGGCTGTGAAAAAAGGTCGGCCGTAACCGACAATTGCGAGTGCTTCGCATTAGCATAAATCATGGGATCGATGCTATATGACTCTGACGGAGGGACTCGCCGCAACCCTCCCGCGCCGTGCGAGTTGGATTGATGGAGGGCATTGATGACCCATGAATATGGCGATCCGTTCAACGAAGAGACGATCATAGCGGCCGTGACGAGAGCGCTTGTCCTGGTGGAGCAGAGACCCGACGAGCCGTTCTCAGCTCATGTCGAGCGCGCGCTTCATGAATGCGTCTGCGCCTGCGCGCTCGAGATCGAGGACGGCATCGAAGAGGGCAAGTCGGGGATCCACGCCACGCTCGTCCACGAAGTGAAGACGCGGGCGAAGCGGCAGCTCCACATGGCCCGTCAGGCAGAGGTTGACGAAGCCTCCAAGGAGTCGTTTCCAGCGAGCGACCCTCCGGCCTGGATCTGGCAACGGCAGCCTCTTTGACAGGCTTTCACATTTCCTCAGTGGCTGAAGAGGATGCGCATCGTGGCGAGGATGCCTGCACTTGCGAGAGCCGCGCACCCTAGGTCGACCAGGAGCAAGGCGGCGAATTTCATCGAAGAGTGCACATAATCCTCGATGATCACGCGTAGACCGAGCGCGGTGTGATAGAAGAGCGCCGCCAGCAATCCGATGAAGAGAATGGTCACGTGGGGCTGGAGCATCCAGCTCAGGAAGGCCGCATAGTCGCTCCCCGAATGCGCGATCAGCGCGGCCACGAACCACAATGTCAGCGGGATCAATGCGACGGCGGACGCGCGCTCTGCCCACCAGTGCTTCACTCCCGATTTCGCGGACCCCAACCCGCTTGCGCGGGCGAGCGGCGATCGCATGTCTTCGCGAGCCACTGTCTCAGCTTCCGATGATCATGCTGAGCATCCATGCCGCAAGCGTCAGCAGGATGCTCGCGGCGACGCTGACCCATCCCGAGAAATAGATCTGTCGCAGCTCGAACCCGTGGACCGTGTCCCAGACCAGATGCCGGATTCCGCCGCAGAGATGGAGGAAGAATGCGAAGGTGAACGCGAACAGCACGATCTGCCCCGGCAGGGATGAGACCAGATCGCGCGCCACGGCGTAGGTGCGGGGCCCGGAAGCCCCCGCGACCAGCCAGGCCACCAGTCCAACCGCTCCGATGCTCAGGATCACGCCGGTGATCCGATTGGCAATCGACAGCACCGATGTCAGCTGCGGTCGGTAGATCTGGATGTTCGGCGAGACCGGACGTCCGCGCTCGGCAGCGAGAACGAACGGGCCGACCGCGGATCGATCAGGCCTTTCGAGTCGTGCAATCCTGCCAGTTTCCAGTTCCTGCCGAAGCGCCTCCTCGAAGCGCGGCGGCGTGTCGCGGCGCCCCGCGGCTTCATCATCGGTGCCGAGAGGAGCGGCGCCGGGATCGAACGAGCTGACGTTGTCGCCGGTCCGACCGCGATCGATGTCGCCCTTGAGTTCCTGCGCCGTGGGCGACGCAGCCTTCGAATGCGGGTTTTTCGGCTTCCGCGGCATCCGGCCTCCGATCAGCTCTGCCGCTCGATCATCATCTTCTTGATCTCGGCGATCGCCTTGCCAGGGTTCAGTCCCTTGGGACAGGTTCGAGTGCAGTTGAGGATGGTGTGGCAGCGATAGAGCCGGAACGGGTCTTCGAGGTTATCGAGCCGTTCTTCCTTCGCTTCGTCGCGGCTGTCGGTCAGCCATCTCCATGCCTGCAGCAGCGCCGCCGGGCCGAGGAAGCGAGCCGGGTTCCACCAGTGGCTCGGGCACGCCGATGTGCAGCAGAAGCAGAGGATGCATTCATAATATCCGTCTAGTTGGCTGCGCTCGGCCGGTGACTGGAGCCGCTCCCGGTCGGGTTCCGGCGTCTTTGATTGCAGCCACGGCTGAACCATCCGGTATTGGGCGTAGAGATGGTCGAGGTCGGCAACGAGGTCCTTGACGATCGCCCGGCTGGTCAGCGGGTAGATCCGCGCTGGCTCGTCGAGGTCGGAAATGAACCTCGTGCAGGCGAGCCAGTTGGTGCCGTCCATGTTCATGGCGCAGGATCCGCAAATGCCTTCCCGGCAAGAGCGCCGGAAGGTCAGCGTCGGATCGACATTGTTCTTAATCCAGATGAGCGCATCCAGGACCATCGGCCCGCAGGCATCGAGGTCAACCTCGAACGTGTCGATCCGGGGATTGTCGCCGCTGTCGGGATCGTAGCGATAGACCTCGAAGGCTTTCACCCGTTTTGCGGCCGCCGGCGCGGGCCACTTCTTTCCCTTCTTGATGCGGGACTGCGGAGGCAGGCCCATGTTCTTTGGAACCGGGAACCGCTTGAGCACTGTCGTGCGCGGAACCTCGTCCGATGACCGGATGATCACTCCTGCCGTCCCGCCGCATGAGCTCCAGGTATCGGCGATGCGCCTGCATCCGCCTCAGCGGACTGCGGATCCTGGCGCTTGACGGCTGAGCTCTTGAGCACCCTGCCTTCATCATCGACGATCAGCGAGAAACTCTTGTTGTCCGCGAAGAAGGTAAGGCGGTGACGGCCTTCATCGTCGCCGACTCCGCGTTCCAGGCGGCTCGTGACCTTGCCCTTTCGCATTTCATCCCGGAGCAGGTCCGGAGTGATTCCGAGGCCCTGCGCAACGATCGAAGCATCGACCTCGACCTCGCCATTGCCAATGTCGATCTTGGGCTTCTGGCGCATCGCGCTTCCTCCGAATGAGACCGTCTCTTTTGGGAATGTATTAGCGCTGCACCGACTTTGCGCATTCGCTTCTGGCGCTCGACGAAATGGCCAATTCTGACGGAGAATCCTGAGCGGCGGCAACCTCAGCCATGCGCAAGCTCGTCGACGCCGCCGATCTCCAGATCGAAACTGGCGACATCGACGCGTTCATAGAGGCCGTTGCGGTAGAACGGACTCTGGTCGAGGTATGATTCGGCGTCGTCCCAGTCCTTGGCTTCGAAGAAGATGAGGTAACCTCTCCGTTTTCCCCTCCTTGTCGCGCATGACTCCCATGAAGATGATCCTGCGAAACGGCTGCGAGAGATGCTCATTCCACTCATCCTTGAGCGACATCATCTTCTGATCCATGTCACGCTTCAAAATACCTGCGACCACGAACTGCATTGATTGACCTTCTCCTTTCCCCTCCCGATCCGGTCGGAAGGCGCAGCCTCGCAAATCAGCTTCTCTCGTCATCCTTCCCGAGAAGCACATTCTTGAGGACGACCGCATCATTGTGCTGCTCGTCATGCGCGCTGTAGACGAGGGTCACATGTCCCGACCTCGCGAGCTCGCGTACCCGGTCCAGATCCTGGGGATGTTGCCGGAGCTCGCCTCGGTAGCGCCGCCGGAACTCGGGCCAGCGCACTGGATCGTGCCCGAACCATTTGCGCAGCTCGGTGCTTGGCGCGACGTCCTTCATCCAGTCGTCGAGCGCGGCTTCCTCCTTGCTCACGCCGCGCGGCCACAGCCGATCGATGAGAATACGGTAACCGTCCTCCGGGGAGGCGGGCTCATAGGCGCGTTTCAATCCGAGATGCGAAGCTGGAACGGATGTGCGGGACATCGAGGATGCTCCTGCTGTGTCGGCTCCGGGTCCATGCGGCGCCGATCTGCCCGGTTGAGACCAAATTCGAAACGTCCGACCTCCCGATTTCGATGCGCGTGTCTGCTGCCGCTTCACCTCCGCTGCATCTCACCAGCCCAGTTTCGGTGCGAGCCGGTGCAGCAGCACGTCGAACCGTCGCGATGCGCTGGGGTCGGGTTCCTTCAGCGCCACGCAGGCCCGACCGGCGAGCCGGCAGGCGATCTCGACCTCCCCGGCTCCGGCCAATGCGGCAAGGCTCTCGAGCAGGATTTCCGGGATCTGCTTCGCGGTCTCGGAAGACGCTGGTCCGGCCGCGGCGATTTTCCGCTCATTCACCAGCCTTCTCCTTCCCGTATTCCGAAATGCGCTTTCGCTTCAGGACTCATGAGCCGGGGCGTCCAGCGCGGTGCGTGCGCGAGTTCGACGTCTACCGATTTGACGCCGGGAATCGCACTCGCTGCTTCGCCGGCCCCGCCCTTCAGATAGCTCGTCGCCGGGCAGCCGGGCGTGGTCGTCGTCATGACGATCTGGACTACGCCGCCCTCTTCGATGCTGACGTCGTAAATCAGACCCAGGTCGAAGATATTGTAGCCGAGCTCCGGGTCGATCACCTGACGCAGCGCGTTTCGCACGAGATCGAGCAACGCAGTGTCGCGTCTCAGATCGCGTTCGGTCAGCATCACTGACTGCTCCTCGAGCAGCTGCGGTTTCGAGCGGCTGCTCGCCCGCGGCGCTCCCCCCGCCGATCCGCACCAGGATCTTGTAGGTCTGGCCGTCCGCCTCGAAGCCTCCTCGCCACGCGTGCCCGCGCTTGGCGAGTTCTGGAAGCAGGAACATGGGCTCGCGGCACAACAGCGCCGACAGCACCTCGCCCTCGCCCATCTCCTCGATCGCGGCGAGGATGCGCGCCATTGGCTCGGGCGGGTCGAGGTCCCGGTTGTCGAGATGCCGCGCCGAGGCTGGCCACTCCGCGGCGCCATCGGAGGAGGCAGCCGCCGCAGGAAATCCGCAGTCCGAACCGGCTTCGCCCGGACGGAAGACAACTTCCCAGTCGCCGCCGTCGATCTGCCGCTCCTCATGATCGAAGCCTCTCGCGCCGAGCACGCCGAAGAGCGGCACCGGCTTGAAGGTCGCCAGCAGCCTCAGGCCCTGGCCTGGCGCGAGCGCGCCCACGGTTTCCATGATCTCCTGGAACGGCTCGCCGCCGTTGCGCAGCGTCGGGCGGACATCGAGATCAATCAGTTCAGTCGTCATCGTCATTCTCCTGTCCTTTAGGTTTGGTGCGAAAACAGGAGCCGTGGTCTCTGGGCTCCTGGAGGAAGGGCGGGCGCGGCTTTCACCTCTGCAAGGCGCCGGGTCCGGACGAGTTGCACGACGATGCCCCCGCTGCCGGCGAACATCGCGGCGGCGGCTGCCCTGAACAGCAGGGGCTGGCCGGCGAGCAGCGCTGCGGCGCCGATCCAGACTCCCGCAAAGTAGAGCAGGAACCATTTGGCGGCGCGGGGTTCGCTGACCAGGTCCTGCACCCGAGGCGTTGGCGCCTTGCCGAGCACCGGCCCGTAGCATTCCAGCCACGTGAGGAAGGCCACGATCTTGTAAAGCTGCGAGAGGCCGAGCCCCGTGAGCCAGCCGAAGGCGACGAGGAAGACGACCACCCCGACCTCGTCGTCCAAGCGTCCGGATATTGTCAGGACGAGGAGCAGCGCGACCGAGGCTCCGAGCGAGGCGAAGGCGAGCGCGGCCATGCGGCTGTTGAGCTCGATGAGCCGCCGCTTTCGAGCGCGGTATAGATGAACCACATCGGCGCCATAAAGAAAGAGCGCCGCGAGTCCGCTCGCGAGCGCCGCCAGCAGCGTGAGGCCGAGATCGCCCTCGGCCAGGATCGCGAGCACGCCGCCGGCGATCGCGATGGCGAGCGCACTGGTGCCAAGGTAAAGCGCGGCCCTAGAGGTCCTGCGCTCGAGATCGGGCGCGAGCATGAACATGGCGAGCAGCCGATAGCTGACGCCCATGGCCGTGAGCGTCAGCCAGCCGCCGAGCCCGGCAATGATGTGGATGGGCACGCCACCTCCGGTCAGCTCGAGCAAGGGGCCCCACGAGGTAGCGCTGCCAAGCGAGAAGGCAAAGATGATCCCAATGGTTACGGTCGCTGCAAGGCACCACAGGCCGACGGCGACGAATCGCGCGGGCAGGGGTCGGTCGGATGCGGCGAAAAGCGTGCGGACGAGGTTCCAGAGGACCAGGGAAAACCCCACCCCC
>DATEIK010000182.1:0-8836 GCA_035279065.1 Sphingomicrobium sp.
CCGCCTGGACGGAGCCAGCCTCACCGATTGGGACCAGGACGAGCTCGGTCCCCATCTCGGCTACATGCCGCAGGAACCGTCGCTGTTCGAAGGATCGATCAAGGACAATATCGCCCGTTTCGCGCGCACCGAGGACCCGGACGAGGCGCGCGCGATCGACGACGCCGTGGTCCGCGCGGCCAGGGAAGCCGGGGTCCATGAGATGATCCTCGAGCTGCCGCAGGGCTACGACACCGTGCTCGGACTCGGCGGCGCGGGCCTGTCGGCCGGGCAATCGCAGCGGATCGCCTTGGCGCGCGCCCTCTACGGCGAGCCGCGGCTGCTGGTGCTCGACGAGCCCAACGCCTTCCTCGACCAGGCCGGTGAGGCCGCGCTGCTGGTCGCAGTCGCCAACGCGCGCGGACGCGGGGCGACGGTCATCGTCATTGCCCACCGCCGCGGCCTGCTCGCCGTCGCCGATCGCCTGCTGGTGCTCGAAGCCGGCCGGCCCAAGATGATCGGCCCGGCGAAGGACGTCGTCGCCCGGCTGACTGCACCCAATACTTCGGAGAATGCCGCATGAGCGACGCGCTCGTCCTTTACCAGCCCGAGCATGTCGAGACCGGCGATCCGAGCAACGAGATCAGGATCGGCGGGATCGTGGCAGCGCTGTTCTTCGTCGTCTTCCTGGGATGGGCGGCGTTCATGCCGCTCGACGCCGGCGTCAACGCGCCGGGGACGATCGCCGTCGCCGGCAACCGCCAGACAGTGCAGCACCGCGACGGCGGAGTGATCACCGCAATCCGCATCCGCGAGGGACAGCACGTCCAGGCCGGGCAGGTCCTTGTCGAGCTTTCGGCGCCCGAGCTGAAAGCCAGCGAGCGCGGGCTGACCAGCGATTACCTGACGCTTCTCGCCGAGCGCGGCCGCCTGATGGCCGAGCGCAGCGGGCAGCGGGACTTCGCCGCGCCGGTCGAGTTCGCTTCGCTAACTGGCGACGACAAGGCGATTGCCGAACAGGTGATGTCGCTCCAGCGGTCCGAGATGCGGGCGCGCGCGGGCGCCATCTCCGCCCAGCAATCGGTGCTTGGCGAGCGCGGCCAGCAGCTGTCGCAGCAGCAGTCAGGCTATGTCCAGCAGCGCGCGTCGCTGGTCGAGCAGCAGCGCCTGATCGAGGAAGAGCTGCAAGGGCTGCGCAAGATCGCCGACAAGGGCTTTGCTTCGATCAACCGCGTCCGTGCGCTCGAACGCGCCAAGGCCGACCTCCAGGGCCAGGAAGCGGCGATGAAGGCGGAATATGCGCGCGCCGGCGAAGGCATAGGCGAAACGCGCATGCAGTCGCTGAGCGTGTCGCGCGACCGGCTGCAGCAGATCGAGGCCGACCTCAAGGATACGCAGAGCAAGCTGTCCGAAGTGCTGCCCAAGCTGGTCGCCGCGCGCGAGCAGCTGCAGCATTCGCTGGTCCGCGCGCCCGCCACCGGCCAGGTCGTCGGCCTGACCGTGTTCACGGTCGGCGGCGTCGTCGCTCCCGGCCAAAAGCTGATGGACATCGTCCCCGACGGCCGCGAGCTGGTGATCCAGGCGCAGCTCGCGCCGTCCGACGCCGACGACGCCTATCCGGGCCAGAAGGCGCAAGTGCGGTTCGTCAGCATCCACAACCGGACGCTGCCGCTGTTCACCGGCAAGGTGCGCACCGTGTCCGCAGACAGCTTCACCGACGACAAGACCGGGCGCTCGTTCTTCCGCGCCGAGATCGTCGTCCCGTCGGACGAGATGGCCAAGGTGCGTTCCGTGCTCGGCAACGGCGAGCTGCGTCCCGGCCTGCCGGTCGACGCGGTGCTGACGGTGCGCAAGCGCACCGCGCTCCAATACCTGCTCGAGCCGCTGACGGGCGCGCTGTGGCGCGCCGGACACGAGGACTGACTCGCCCTAGAAGATGTAGTCGGACGCCGCGATGTGGGTGACGCCGACCAGCGTGATGGTGAAGTCGTTGCTGCCGTTGTGGTCGGCATCGACGCTGATCACCAGGTTCGATCCGCTGACCGCAGTGTGCACGTTGGCACTGGTGATGCCGAGCGCATGCAGGTTGATCTTGTCGGACCCGGAAACGAAGTCAGTGATCTTGTCGGCGCCGCTTGCGACGTCCGTATAGACGAATACGTCCGCGCCGGCGCCGCCCGACAGCGTGTCGTTGCCGAGCCCGCCCTTGATCGTATCCGCGCCGCCATTGCCCTTGATGACGTTCGCGCCCGAATTTCCGGTCAGCGTGTTGGCGAGTGTGTTGCCGGTGAGGTTGATCGCCCCGGAGCCGAGCGCGGTCGCCTTCTCGACGTAGGAACCGAGCGTGTAGCTGATGCTCGAGCGCACTTCGTCCGTGCCCTGGCCGGAGAGCTCGGTCACGCGGTCCCCGAGATTGTCGACATAATAGACGTCGTTGCCCGCGCCGCCCTTCATGATGTCGGCGCCCGTGCCGCCGTCGAGCGTGTCGTTGCCGCCGCTGCCGTTCAGCGTGTCGTTGCCGGCGAGGCCGTTGATGGTGTCGTTGCCGGAGGTGCCGTTGAGGGTGTCGGCGCCGGATGTGCCGGTGATGGTTCCCGGAGTGCCGCCGCCGGACTCCATGAAGTGAAGCGCGGTGTCGACGCTTACCACGGTCGCATCGTTGACGGTGAGCGTGTTGCCGGAAGCAAAGGTCACAACGACGTCCGCGCCGGACTGCACGACGGATTGCGCCGCAGTGTAGCCGTAGACGTTGATCGTCTCGCCCGTCGCAAAATCGGTGATCATGTCGCGACCGCCGCTGGTGCGGTAAACGAACGTGTCCACACCGCTGCCACCCGTCAGCGTGTCGTCGCCGGTTCCGCCGTCGAGGATGTTCGCGGCGCTGTTGCCCGTCAGCGTGTTCGCCAGCGTGTTGCCCGTGAGGTTGATGGCGGCGGTTCCATCGAGGATGCCGTTTTCGACATTGCTGCCGAGCGTATAGGTCACGGTCGTGTGGACGGTGTCCGTACCGGCCGCCGACGCCTCGGTGACGACATCGCTGACGCTGTCGACATAATAAGTGTCGTTGCCAGTGCCGCCGCGCATCGTATCGTTCCCGGTGCCGCCGTCGAGCGCGTCATTGCCGCCGCTGCCGTTCAGCGTGTCGTTGCCTCCGAGGCCGTTGATGGTGTCGTTGCCGGAGGTGCCGTTGAGGGTGTCGGCGCCGGATGTGCCGGTGATGGTGCCGGGCGTCCCGCCGCCGCCGTTCGTCTGGAAGTGCAGCGCGGCCATAACCTCAGCAACCGTAGAGTTGTTGACGGTGATCGTGTTGCCGGTCGCGAGCGTGACGACGACGTTGCTTGCCGACTGAACGACCGACTGCGCGGCCGTGTACCCGTAGATGTTGATTGCTTCCCCAGCAGTGAAGTCCGTGATGACGTCGCGACCCCCGCCGGTGCGGTAGACGAACGTGTCGACGCCGCCGCCGCCCGTCAGCGTGTCATTGCCCGTCCCCCCGTCGAGAACGTTCGCGGCCGCGTTGCCGGCCAGGGCGTTCGCCAGGGTGTTTCCAGTAAGATTGTTGGCCGACGTCCCGTCCAGAATGCCGTTCTCGACATTGCTGCCGAGCGTATAGGTCACGGTCGTGTGGACGGTGTCCGTACCGGCCGCCGATGCCTCGGTGACGACATCGCTGACGCTGTCGACATAATAAACGTCGTCGCCGACGCCCCCAGCCATCGCATCGTTGCCGGCGCCCCCGTCGAGCGTATCGTTGCCCACATCGCCGTTCAGCGTGTCGTTGCCGCCGGCACCTTGGAGGACGTTGTCGTCAGTGTGTCCGGTCAGCGTGTCTGCAAAGGCAGACCCCGTTACGTTTTCAAATCCGTCGAGGATTTCTCCCCCTGCGCCCACGTGAGTTCCAAGATTGACGACTACGCCACTCGCGCTGTTGCTGTAGTCAACGGTGTCAATGCCGTCGTCACCATTGAGCAGGTTATTTGCGCCGACAGACTGGACAATGTCGTCGCCGGCGCCAGCTCTCACGTAAGCGTAGGCGTTAGCGCCATTGACGATAATCGCGTCGTTTCCTGCGCCGCCATCGATGTAGCCATTGGCGCCCGTTAGAGAAATTTGGTCTGCTCCGTCGCCCCCTTCGATGTAGGCGAAGTTGCCGGACACGGTGATCGTGTCATTGCCGCCGCCGGCGAAAATCGTGGCGTACGCCTGGCCAGAAAGGAGGAACGTGTCGCCGAAGGCGCTAGCGGTGATCGTGCCGATCCGCTCAATGTTCTGGATCGTTCCGCCTCCGATCGAGATGCCGGCCGCAAGCTGCGAGGAGTCGAGGTTTATGGCCGTTGGAGCGGCCGAGAAGTTCGCGTCGAGCCAGTCGGTTCCCGCGCCGCCGTCGGCATCGTCCCCGTAGCCGATATTCAGCCGGTCAGTGCCGTCACCGCCAGACAGAACGTCATGCTCGAACCCAAGGTCGCCGTAGGCCGGGTCAAGCGGATTGCCACCCGAATACAGGACATCGTTGCCGCCATTGCCGGTAACCACATCCGCACCGGATCCGCCGGCCAAGTCATCCGCGGCGGCGCCACCCGTCAGATTGTCGTCGCCGCGATCGCCCGTAACGAGCACCTGGCCCGCGTTGTCGCCGATGACGATCGTGTCGTTCCCGTCGCCGCCGTGGGTTTCGCTGGCCGAATAGATCGTGTCATTGCCGGCGCTACCGTTGATGACGAGCCCGGCGACCGCGCCGGCGTAAATGGTGTCATCGCCGGAGCCGCCATCGATCAGCCCAAGCACATTGCTCGTTCTTCCATCGATGGAATCATCGCCGCCCGCGCCGAGAATGGACTGGGTGCTTTCCGTGGCGACGATCGTATCGTTCGCAACCGTGCCGATCACCGGCGGCGAGCCGAGGTAAGGACGAAAGCCCGCCTGGACCGCGCTAAGCGAGGCATTCACGAACGTTACTTGCTCGCCGTTCGAGAGGTGCGCGATCACGTCCACGCCATTGTCGCTTACCGACAACGAGCTGACCGAAAGCGGCCCTTCGCCATAAATGCTGATGTAGTCGCCCTGGGTGAAATCCGTGATCACGTCGCTGCCGTCACCCGCGACGAAGATGAAATTGTCGTTGCCCGATCCGCCGGTCAGCGTGTCGTTGCCGCCTCCGCCGACGATGATGTCGTCACCCGTCGATCCGTCGATCGTGTCTGAGCCGCTCGTGCCAGTGAGGCCGTCGTCGCCGGAAGTGCCCGTGATGATCGTCATTCAACTAATTCCCACAGCCAAACTCAACCCAACCTGCACCGAGCAGATTTGCAGCCAGGGAATATTTCCGCGCCGGCCCCGGGCTCCGCATGCCCGGTCATTCCGGTTTCGAGAAACCCCACCCCCGAAGCCTCGCGCGGGCGTTCAACCAGCGCGAACGCGAGGCGTAACCGGCGCGCATTGTACGTGCAACGCGGATTTCCATTTTCGCCCAACGCCGTACCCGCGGAGCAACAGTGGCGTGGAGCGTTGAACCCGCCCTAGCGCACGCGCGGCGCGGGGCGCCGCTCGGCGCTCGGGCCGTCGATCACCGGCCAGCCGTCGACCCAGCGGATCGGGTCGATCAGCATGACGCGGCGCGTATTGACGTCGTCAGTCGGCTTCTCGCGTGGCTTTCGCGCATCGACCGCATGATAGACGATCCAGTCCTGCCCGGCGGCGTCGGTGACGATCGAATTGTGCCCCGGCGCGACCCAATAGCCGGCCTTCTCGAGAATGATGATGTGCGGCTTGCCGGTCGCCTGCTCGAGCGTCTCGAACGGCCCGGTCGCGCTTGTCGAGCGAGCGACCATGACCGCGTAATTGGCCTTGGCCCCACAACAATTGTCGCCCGAATAGAAGAGGTAATAATAGCCGCCGCGGCGGATCACCCACGAACCTTCGACGAGTACCGGGAAGGCGTCCTTGACCGGGTTCGGCCAGACGAGATCCTTGGGCGCGCTGCCGGGCGCGAACGACATGCGGTCGGGGCCAAGCTCCTGCACCTTCACCGGCTTGAACCCGGAGCCCCAATACAGCAGGTGCTTGCCGGTCGCGGGATCGTCGAAGGCCATCGGGTCGATGTCGACGAACGTCTCGCCGCACAGCAGCGGATGACCCATGTCGACGAACGGCCCCCACGGCGCCGCGGCGGTGGCAACTGCGAGGCACAGGCCGTGGCGCTCGTCCGAGGTGTCGGGCTTGGCCGAATAATACATGATGTAGCGCGCGCCATCGGGGGTCACATGGGGCGCCCAGAAGTCCTGCGTCTTCGCAGCCCAGTCGGGCCTCACCGGAAGCGCGTCGCCCAGCTCCTGCCAATGGACGAGATCGGATGAGCGGGCGACCTGGATGTTGAGCCACTTGCCGCCGCGCTGGCTCTGCGTCGCATAGCCATAATAAACGCCGTCGGGCGCGCGGATGACGGTCGGGTCGGGGAAGTCGGCGTCGAGCACCGGATTGACATAGGTGGCGCTCGCCGGTGCTTGCGCGATCGGCGTCGCGCAACCGCCCAATCCCAGGAAAGCGGCGACGAGGGCGACGCGCACGAGCATCGGCCGAGCATAGGCCGAGATGTGCTAGGTTCAACCGGAAGACTCGGGGATGAGGAGGCGCTGAGTGGCGTTGCGCGCTTTGCACAAATTGTTGCTCGCCGCTTCGGCTGCTTTCGCGACGAGTGCCGCGGAGCCACTGACGCACGACGCATTCGTCCCCGTGTTCGAGGAAGACTTTCCCGACGCCTTCATCCTGCCGCACGGCAGCGAGTTCATCGCCTACGCGACCAACAACGGCGCCAATGTTCCGATCGCCATCTCGCGCGATCTCGTCAGCTGGAGCTTCGCGCCCGACCCCGCGACAGGCAAGGTCCGCGACGCGCTGCCGCAACTCGGCGCCTGGGCGAAGACCGGCTTCACCTGGGCGCCCGAAGTGCTCCAGCTCGGCAACCGCTACCTCCTCTATTACACGGCGAGCGACCGGCGGCGGAACGCGCAGTGCATCGGCGTTGCGGAAGGCAGCGACCCGATGGGCCCGTTCGTCGACGGCCACGCCGCGCCGATCGTCTGCCAGACCGACCTCGGCGGAAGCATCGACGCCGATCCGTTCCGCGACGGTGACGGCAAGCTCTATCTCTATTTCAAGAACGACGGGAACCGGGTTCACGCGCGCACGTCGCTGTGGGGCCAGGCACTGGCCGGAGATGGCTTGTCGGTCACCGGCGACCCGGTCGAGCTGGTGAAGGACAACCAGTCGTGGGAGGAGCGCGTCGTCGAAGCGCCGACGATGGTGCGCTCGCCGGCTGGCTACGAGCTGTTCTTCTCAGGCGGCTTTTTCGGCTGGAACGAGAACGAGGGCGGACTTTCGCCGTACGCTATGGGTTACGCCAGCTGCTCGGGACCACTCGGACCATGTGCGGCGGCGAAGGAAAATCCGATCCTGCACAGCTACAAGGACAAGACTGCCGGATGCCTCAGCGGCCCCGGGCACCAGAGTATCTTTCAGGTCGGTGCGCGAAGCTTCATCAGCTTCCATGCCTGGGATGCGACCGCCGGCTGCCGCAAGGGCGCCGACAAGCGCGAGCTCTATATCGCGCCGCTCTTCTGGCAGGACGGCAAGCCGCAGATCGCGCCGAGCCTCCGGCCCAGGGCAATTCCCGAGCGCGGATAGAAAAAGGGCGGCCCTTGGGACCGCCCTTCCCCCTGTTCGCGCGTCGCCGCGCGTAGCTTATTCGCCGCGTTCTCCGCGCTCGACCGGCGGTGGCGGCGGAGGTGGCGGCGGCGGAGGAGGGGGTTCCGCTGCCGGCGGCGGAGACGGAGGCGGAGGCGGCGGAAGCACCGGAGCGGGCGGCGGCGCCGCGGCCGGGCGAGAGCCGCCGAAGCGGAAGCGGATTCCGCCCGACATCACCGATTCCTCGTATCGCACGAACATCGGGAAGATTTCCTGGCTGGTCGCGTTGCCGCCCGAATAATTCGTCCAGATGATGTCCGACTTGAACGGCTTGTTGAGGATGTTGGTCCAGTCGAAGAACACGGTGAAATTGTCGTTGAAGGCATAGCTCGTCGACAGGTCGAGCCGGCTGACCGGGTTGCCGTGCCCTTGCCGCGTGAAGCCATTGCCGTTGCCGGCATCGTCGGCGATCGGGCCTTCCGGATAGAAGCTGCGATGGTTGTAGGACAGGCGCGCCGAGAGGCCGTGCGCCTCGTACATCGCGACCAGATTGTAGGTCCACCGCGACACGTCCGGGATGCGCACCCGGCGGTCCGCGCCGGCCACCGTCAGGTCGATCTTCGGGTCGATGTAAGTAACGTTCGCCTGCGCGCCGAAACCGCCCAGGATGCTCGGCACCCAATCCCAGTCGAAGAAGGTGCTCATCTGGGCTTCCCAGCCCTGGATGCGGCCCTTGTTCGTATTGACCGGCCCAGTGATTTCCAGCGGCAGGCCGGTCTCCGGATCGGGGTTCGGATAGCGGAAGGTGCGGTTGACGATGAAGCCGCGCATGTCGCGCCGGAACGCGCCGATCGAGGCGAAGCCGGTGCGCGAGAAATAATATTCGAGGCTGGCGTCGTAATTGTTCGACTTGAGCGGCTTCAGGAACGGATTGCCACCGGTTCCGCTGCGCACACAATCGGGCCGGGTCGGGTCACACCCCGGAGGCGAGCCCAGGTTAAGCGACGGATTGAGCTGGTCGAATGTCGGCCGCGTGCGCGTCTTCGTCGCCGCGAGGCGGAGCTGCCACTGCGGTGAAAAGTGGATGTTCATGTTCGCGTTGGGCAGCCAATCGGTGTACTTGTTGTTGACCTCGATCGGCGCCGGCGCATGGCCCGGGCTGAACAGGGTCCCGACA